>JBKBSH010000494.1:0-1494 GCA_046291795.1 Burkholderiaceae bacterium
CTGCGGGCCGGACGGAGAGGCGTCCCCCGCATCGCAGCGGCACCCGCCGCGCAGCGGGCGGTCGCTACAGGTCGCCGTGCCGTACAAGAAAAGAGGGCCGCATGCGCGGCCCATCGCCGAAACGCCGCAGCGCGAGCGCGGCGCCGGAGGAGATCGTTTAGACGCGGCAGCCGTGCCGATGGCCCGGACCGTAGCCGATCCCGCCGGGGCCCGGACGGAACCGGTCGAACGTCGCCTTCTGCTCGGGGGTGAGCGTTGCGTACAGGTTCTTGCGCACCGCGTTCAGTTCTTCGGCGGCCTGCGCGCGCTGTTTCAGCCATGCGACCCGCTGGTCGGCGAGCGCCTGCGAGTCGCCCTGGAAGTCGCGCATCGCTTCGCGCCTCTTCGCGGCGACCTGCACCTGCGCCTTGACGCGCGCCTCGAACGCGTTCCATGCCTCGAGCTGGTTCGGCTGCAGATCGAGCGCCGCCTTCAACTGGTCGAGCCGCGCTTGCGCGATCTCGGGGCTGGGTCCGCCGCGCATGTCCATCATCGGACCGGCGCCGCCCATCATGTAGTTCGCGCCCATGCCGCCCCAGCCGGGGCCGTGCGCCAGCGTTGCGGTGGCCACCGCGCCCAGCGCGCCGGCCACCGCGATCGTCAGTAGTGCGTTGCCTGCTTTCATCGTGTGCTCCCGTCCAAAAAGATTCCAGACGGTTTCACTCTAGGCGTCGCCCGCGCTGCCGCGCGACGTGCTTGTAACGGCGAGTTGCGCACGCGCGTTCGCGCAACACGCTGTAACGACTTCGTCCGCGCCGCGCGCTTTCAGCCCGCGCCGCGGCCGTGGCACAACTTGAACTTGCGGCCGCTGCCGCACGGGCAGGGGGCGTTGCGGCCGACCTTCGGCGCGGCGCGTTCGAGCGGTCGGCGCGGCCGCGTGATGTCGGCGATGTCCAGCACGCAGTCGAGCATGTCCGCGATCGCCTCGTCGAGCGAAGCGAGCGGAACCTCGGCATCGGCGTCGGCCTTGAGTTCGCTCAGCGAATCGGCGACTTCGCGCGTGACTTCCGGATCGATCGGCATGTGCCGGAGGATGCCTACCAGCGCTGCGGACAGATCGGGATCTTCGCCGAACCGCTCGCGCAGCGCCGGAAACGCGTTCAGCGCGTTGACGAATCCGGCCGCCCATGGCCACAGCGCTTTGATCGCCTCGGTGCCCGCGAGCGGCTCACCGGTCTGCGCGTCTTCGAGCTCGAAGACGATCGGCTCGAACGGCTCGCGCGCCGCGATGCACGCAGCCAGCTCGTTGTAGCGGCGCATGACGAGATCGATCAGGCGCTTCGCCTGGTCCGCGCCGATCGGCAGCGCGCCGCCGTCGTGCGTGCCGAGCACGTGCGGCAGCCACTGGCTCGGCAGCACGACATCGGGCTGCAGCAGCACGCCGGTCAGGAAACCATCGAGCATCACTGCGTCCAGGTGCTCGCTTTCCTCGGGCAGCGCGGCGAGCGCGGCATC
>JBKBSH010000495.1:0-1458 GCA_046291795.1 Burkholderiaceae bacterium
GGGTTTCACCGAAGACTGCTTCCGCGAAAGCGACGACGACATCGCCGCGCACGCGTTCCGCAAGTCCGGTGCCACTGCGAATTACGACTGGCGGGTCGCCAAGGCGCGCGGCTGGCAGCGGCTCGATCTGCCGGCGGTCTACGCGCCTTTCGCCGAGGGCGGGTTCGCGACACCTTCGGGCAAGTGCGAGTTCTACTCCGAGCGGCTCGCCGCGCAGGGGCTCGACCCGCTACCCGATTACGTGCCGCCGTACGAGGGACCGACCAGCAATCCGGCGCTCGCCGCGCGCTATCCGCTCGCGATCATCTCGCCGCCGGCGCGCAACTTCCTGAACTCGACCTTCGTCAACGTCAAGAGTCTGCGCGACGCCGAAGGCGAGCCGTCGCTCGAGATCCATCCGGACGACGCCGCGGCGCGCGGCATCGCCGACGGCGACCGCGTGCGCGTGTTCAACGACCGCGGTTCGTTCGAACTCGCCGCACGCGTCACCGACCGCGCGCGGCGCGGGGTCGTCGTCGCGCTGTCGATCTGGTGGAAAAAGCTCGCTCGCGACGGCCGCAACGCGAACGAAGTGACGAGCCAGCGGCTCACCGATCTGGGCCGCGCGCCGACCTTCTACGACTGCCTGGTCGAAGTCGAGCGCGCAGCAAAACGGACTTGCGCATGAGCATGAACTCGACCGGTCGCAGCTCGGGCGCGCTCGGCATGGCCTGGACGATCGCGCGCGTGGCCGGGATCGACATCCGGATCCATGTCACCTTCCTGCTGCTGCTCGCCTGGTTCGCGCTGGTATCGGCGGCGCAAACGCGAAGTGTGGCCGGGACGCTGGCGGGCGTGGCGTTCGTCGTGCTCGTGTTCGTCTGCGTCGTGCTGCACGAGTTGGGTCACGCGTTTGCGGCGCGCCGTTACGGCGTGCGCACGCGCGACATCACGCTGCTGCCGATCGGCGGCGTGGCGCGCCTGCAGCGCATGCCGACGTCGCCGCGCGCCGAGATCGTCATCGCGCTCGCGGGTCCGGCGGTCAATCTGGCGATCGCACTCGCGTTGGCGGCGGTGCTGTCGGCCGCCGGCGTGCCACTGCTGGCGCTGCCCGACGGCGACGCGTCTTTGCTGCAGAGCCTGTTCGCGGTCAACCTGATGCTCGCGTTGTTCAATCTGACGCCCGCGTTCCCGATGGACGGCGGCCGCGTGCTGCGCGCCGCGCTCGCGCTGCGCATGGGATCGTTGCGCGCGACGAGCGCCGCCGCCCGCATCGGCCAGGCGATCGCGGTCGTCTTCGCGATCGTCGGCATCTTCGTCAACCCGCTGCTCGTGCTGATCGCGATCTTCGTCTGGTTCGGCGCGGAGATGGAGGCGGCCGACGCGCGGCTGCGCGAAGCCTTGGGCCACGTGCCGCTGGCGAACGTGCTGATCCGCGACTTTCGCGCGCTCGCGCCCGACGATCCGCTGGCGCGCGCG
>JBKBSH010000496.1:0-1379 GCA_046291795.1 Burkholderiaceae bacterium
TGGAAATGGTGGACGGGACCATGTCCCGTCCCGACCGAAAGCGCGCCCGACGTCCGCACGGCTTCGGCGAGCCAGACTTTGGCCACCCGCACGGCCTCCGACGTGGCGAGCCCCTTTGCCAGCTCGGCCGCCAGCGCGCGCTGGACGTAACGCGACAGCGCGAGCGCCGCGGCGCAGCCGGCTTCGATGGACTCGTTCGTGTCGGGGGTCAAGGCGGGCGGAGTACTCGCTGTGCTAGCCTCGGTCGGCGAACCGCCCGCGCTGCGCGTTCACAGCCGGCGTCGACGAATCGAAAGCGCCCGGCAGGCCCGGCCAAAGAAAACGGCCGCGTCCGGGCGCATTGTATTTCGTTGAGCGGCGCGACACAGGAACCGAACGACACCCGCCCGCGCCTAACCCGTGTGCCCGCCGGCACGCGCCGCCGCCCCGCGTGAAACCCGACGACCAACCCCGCCCCGAGCGCGATTCGCCCGCGACCGTCGCGCTCGCGCAGATCGAGCACGCCGTCGGGGAGGCGGTCGAACACGCGATCGAAGCGACCGAGCGCACGCTCGCGCAGCGTTTCGGCGCGGGCTGCGTACGCGCGCTGCGCATGACGTTCAAGGCGGCGTTCGTCGCGGCCGTCGTCGCCTATTTCGCGTTCGGCGCGCTGCTGCTGGCGACGCGCTACTGGCTGATGCCGCGTATCGACGAATACCGGCCGGCCCTCGAACGCGAGGCGAGCCGGCTGCTCGGCGCCGACGTTCGGGTCGGCCGCATCGACGCCGGCTGGCGCGCGTTCAATCCGCACCTGCGCCTCGCCGACGTGCGGCTGCTCGACCCGCGCGGCGAGGCCCGGCTCGCACTGCCGCAGCTCGAAGCGACGATCTCGTGGGCCAGCGTGCCGACGCTGGGTCTGCGCTTCGCGTCGCTGTCGATCCTCGCGCCTGAGCTGGACGTGCGGCGGCTCGCCGGCGGCCGCTTCGCGGTCGCCGGCTTCGTGATCGACCCGGCGGCGGGCGGCGGCGACGGCGGCGCGGCCGACTGGGTGCTCGCCCAGCGGCACGTGGCGATCCGCCACGCCACGCTGCGCTACACCGACGAGACACAGGCGAATGCGGGCACGCTCGCGCTCGAGGACGTGAACCTCGTGCTCGAAGCGGGTCTGCGCTCGCATCGCTTTGCGCTGCAGGCGCGGCCGCCGGCGGATCTCGCAAGCCCGATCGACGTGCGCGCGCGGTTCGACCACGGCTGGGGCGAACGCGCATCCGACGTGCGGCACTGGACGGGACGCGTTTTCGCGCAGATGGACTACGCCGACGTCGCGCGAATCGCGCGGCTGGCGCGCGTGCTGCCGGAGTCGATCGAGATCGCGCGTGCGCAAGGCGCGCTGCGCGCGT
>JBKBSH010000497.1:0-1298 GCA_046291795.1 Burkholderiaceae bacterium
TCCGAACTGCAGTCGCGCACCCACCAGTGGCTGCAGTCGCTGCTCGAGATCCAGAGCCAGACGGGCGACTCGACCGAGCTGATGGAAAACATCAAGGTCGATCTCTTCCCGGACAAGGTCTACGTCTTCACGCCGAAGGGCAAGATCGTTTCGCTGCCCAGAGGCGCCACGCCGGTGGACTTTGCCTACAGCATCCACACCGACATCGGCAACAAGTGTGTGGCCGCGCGCGTCAACGGCGAAGTCCAGCCGTTGCGCACCGAACTGCGTAACGGCGACGTCGTCGAGATCGTCACCGGGCCCGTCGCTCGCCCCAATCCGGGCTGGCTCGCGTTCGTCCGTACCGGCAAGGCGCGCGCCGAGATACGCCACTTCCTGCGCACGATGAAGCGCGAGGAATCGGTCGAACTGGGCCATCGGCTGCTCGCGCAGGCGGCGCTTCAGCTCGACCTGCCGCTCGAAGGCGTGCCGCCGGCGCGCTGGGAAGCGCTGATCCGCGAGGCACAGGCCAGGGACCGCGACGAAATCCTCGCCGACATCGGGCTGGGCCGAAGGCTCGCGGCGGTCGTCGCGCGCCAGCTTCTGCTCGGCCCCGACGGCGGCGGCGCGGCCGAGCGCGGGCGCGGTGCGGCCGCCCCCGTGGTGATCCGCGGCACCGAGGGCATGGCCGTGCAGATGGCCAACTGCTGCTGCCCGATCCCGGGCGACGCGATCGTCGGTCACATGCGCCGCGACCAGGGGCTGGCCGTGCACCAGGCCGACTGCGCCAACGCACAACGCGCGCGCCGCGCCGACCCGGAACGCTGGATCGACCTGCAGTGGGCCGAGGAGACGAGCGGGACCTTCGCAGTCAACATCGACATCGCCGCGCAGAACCAGCGCGGCGTGCTCGGCCGCATCGCCGTGGCGATCGCCGAAGCGGACTCGAACATCCTGAACGTCCACATCGACGACGAAGAAGCCGACGTCGTCGTGATCCACTTCAAGATCCAGGTGCGCGACCGCCAGCACCTCGCCCGCGTGGTGCGCGCGCTGCGGCGGATCAAGCAGGTATCGCGTCTGTCGCGTGTGCGGTCGACCGCGCGCCCGGGCGCCGGCGAAGAAGCCTAGGGCCTGTTGACATATGGCTCAAGTCCGCGTGATCCCCGCATCCGCCGGCGCGCCGTGTGATCTCGGCCCGCGCGGCAGCGCAGCCGTATCGCGAGGCGACGCCGCGGGGATCACCCTTCGGGGCGGGCCGCCTTGGCCCGCATGGCGGCGTGTGGGGGGGGGGGGGGGGTGGTGGTGAAGGGGTCCCC
>JBKBSH010000498.1:0-1280 GCA_046291795.1 Burkholderiaceae bacterium
TCGCGACCGAGGCCACCGAAGCGTTCTATTTCGACATTGCGCTCGCTGCGGGCGCCCGCTTCGTCGAGCCGGTCGATCCCGCGCACTCGGCTTTCGTCGTCGTCTACGAAGGCGCATTGCGGATCGGCGCGCACCCACAGCCGATCCGGGCGGTGGCGCTCGCCGCGCTCGGCGACGGCGACGCGGTCGCGTTGACGGCCGCCGCGGGGGCGGTGGGCGCCCGGCGCCTCGGGGGCCGGCCCCGGCGCGATTGCGATCGAAGCGGAAAGCGATGCCAAGCTCTTGCTGCTGAGCGGCGAACCGATCAATGAGCCCGTTGTGCAATACGGCCCGTTCGTGATGAACACCGACCGCGAGATCGTGCAGGCGATGCACGATTATCAGGCCGGCCGGTTCTAGCCGGCCCGACCTCGATGGGCGGCGAGCCGCGGTTTTTCGTCGGCAGCGGGCTGCGCGTCGGCGCAACGATCGAACTGCCCGACGCCGTCGCGCAGCACGCGCAGCACGCGCTGCGCCTGCGCGACGGCGCGGCGATCGTCCTGTTCGACGGCCGCGGCGGCGAATACGCGGCGCGGCTCGCCTCCGGCCGGCGCGCGGCCGCCGAGGTGCTGGCGTTCGACCCGATCGAACGCGAATCGCCGCTCGCGATCACGCTGATCCAGTCGCTCGTGCCGAACGAGAAGCTCGACTGGATCATCGAAAAGTCGACCGAGTTGGGTGCCGCCCGCGTCGTACTGGCGCCCGCCGCGCGCAGCGTCGCGCGGCTCGACGCGCAGCGGCTCGTGCGCAAGCGCGCGCGCTGGCGAGAGGTCGCGATCGCAGCGTGCTGCCAGTGCGGCCGCAACCGCGTGCCGGACATCGTCGACGCGCCGACGTTCGCGGACGCGCTCGCGCTCGCGCACGATTGCGATGCGCGGTTGCTGCTGGCACCCGGCGCGCGCGAGCCGCTCGCGCGCCACGCGCGGGCGCGATCGGTGGCCGTCGCGATCGGCCCCGAAGGCGGCTTTGCCGAACAGGAGATCGCGCTCGCGCAGCGCAACGGATTCGTCGTCGCGACCCTCGGGCCGCGCGTGCTGCGCACGGAAACCGCAGGCCCCGCAGCGCTGGCCGCGCTGCAAGCGATCGCGGGCGATCTGGCTGGAGCGGACTGACCCGGGTCAACCGTACAAGACGCGAAATGCGACGCCGCGATCGGCGAGCGCCTCGGCGGCGTCGCGAAACACGTCGAGCAGCGCCGCGCGGGCGTCATCGTCGAAATCACCGGCACGCGGCAGGTGTTC
>JBKBSH010000499.1:0-1215 GCA_046291795.1 Burkholderiaceae bacterium
AGGTCAGGGCCTGCTCGCCCGGGTGACGCTGGGCGGGCTGTCGGGCCAGTTCATCCTCGGCATCCTGCTCGGCGTCGTGTGGAGCCCGTGCGTGGGCCCGACCCTCGGTGCGGCGGTGACGCTCGCCAGCCAGGGTGAGGAATTGGCGCAGGTCACGCTCGTGATGGCGCTGTTCGGCTTCGGCGCCAGCCTGCCGCTGGTGCTGTTGGGTCTGGCATCGCGCGGTGCGGTGACACGGCTGCGCGGTCGCCTGCTCGCGGCTGGGCGCGGCGGCAGGAGGATCCTGGGCGCCGTCATGCTCGCTCTCGGCGCCTTCATCTTCACCGGCATCGACAAGCGCGTCGAAGCGTGGCTGCTCGATGTCGCGCCGCCGTGGATCACGCAGCTCGGAACGTCGTTGTGAGGGTCGGGCTGACGGCGCTGCTCGCTGCGGCGCTCGACTGACGGCAGCGGCGCGGCCATCGGCGCGCTTCAGCTTTCGACCGCGTCGAGCGCGGCCGAGCGCAGTCCGACGACCGTGCCGGTCCGGTCCCGGTCATCCCACGCGAGCGCGCGGTGATCGAAGCCGAAGGCGATGCGCGGCTTGACGATCGCGAAAAACGGCGACACGTCGAAGTCCCGCGGCGCGAACAGGCTGTGATGGCGGATGTGCAGCAGCTCGCGATAGCAGTCGAGGCAGTCGGGGTCGTCGAGCTTCTCGACCGAAATCTCGGGCAGGATCGGATAACGGATCGACTGAAAGGCCTGCGCGATCAGCGTCGAGCAGATCGCCCGCGTCGGATCACCGCTGCCCAGCGCGATCATGCGCCGACGCCAGCGCACCGGCACCGGCGGCGTGCGGATCAAGTAGCGCGCCAGGTCGAACACGTTCTTCAGGTCGTACTGCTGCCCGAGGCGGGCCAGCACGTAATTGACGAGATTGGCCCGGTCCTCGGGCCGCAGGCCGACCGGACGGCAGATGCGCGTGTGGCAGCCGGCGTACAGCGAAAGCGGCACCGCGCGCACGCCTTCGTTCAGGTCCGCCTCGACCAGCGACACGATCTCGCCGTCGCGTGCGGGCAGTTGCGGCTGCGGCCCCACGTACAGCGCCGCGTGCGACCAGGTCGACTGCGTCAGATACTTGATCGCCACGCTGATCCGCGTATCGCCCTCGACGAGCAGCACGTCGCCGGGCTGCAGCGCCGCCGCGAGCAGCGCCGGCGGGCTCGTTGCGAT
>JBKBSH010000500.1:0-1186 GCA_046291795.1 Burkholderiaceae bacterium
GGCCCGCACCCGGCGGGCCGGCGAAGCTCACCGCCTATTGGATCGCGGGACTCGAAGAGAACGGCTTGGTCGCATCGACGACGAACATGACCAGCGCACCGAGGTCGGCGGTCCCGGTGCTGGACACTTCCATCGGCGTGTCGGCGCCCCGGCCGTTCAGCGACTGTCCCGCTTCGACGTGACTTGCGCCTTGCGGTGTCGTCTGGCTCAGCCTGCCCGTCAGAACGTAGAAGGCTTCGGAGCCCGGGTGGGTGTGTATCGGCGTCTTCGCTCCAGGGGCGCCGCTCGCATGGTTGATTCGGAGCAGATACTCGGGTGCCGCGATCGGCGGCACCGGGCCGATCTCGGCAACCTTGCTTGCGCCGGGGGTCGACCCGCCGCCTGGACCGAGCGTGAAGAGCCAGTACCTGCCGGCTGCCGCGACGGCGAGCGACGTCGCGCCCGCGGCAGCCTGCGCCTGTTCCAGCGTCGGCAGGTTCTCGACGCGCCAGTACAACGGCCCGGGCGGCAGCTGCTTGATCCTCTTCTCCGCCATCGGCTTGACGGCGAAGTTCTGCGCGTTGGCGGGTGGCGGCAGCAGCAAACCCAACGCCGATGCCGTGAATATTCCGACGAGTATCCGCTTCATACGATGGCCTCCTTTCGAACAAGACGTTTGCAGACCGGGCGACAAGGTCTACGCTTTTGCGAACAGGGGCGCCCGACGAAACGACGATGGTTTTGCTAAGAAAAGGCTGGGCCCTTTGATTCGACGCGCCGCCCTCAGCCACCGGACCTGACGACGTGCTCACGCGGACACTCGGCGCCGACCTGGCTGCGGATACGCGGCGCAGGATCGGCGACTGGCTGGCCGATCCCGACACGAACCGGCTCGATCGCGCCGGCGACACGGTGCGGGTCGAACCCAAGGTGATGGAGGTCCTGATGGCGCTCGCCGACCGCGCAGGGTGCGTGGTTGGGCGGGAGGAACTGCTCCAGGTGGTGTGGCCCGGCGTCGTCGTGGGCGACGAGGTACTGACGCAGGCGATCATCAAGCTGCGCAGGGCGCTCGGCGACAACCCGCGCTCGCCGTCTTACATCGAGACGATCTCGAAGCGGGGCTATCGCCTGATCGCTCCGGTCGGCGAAGCTGCGACAGCCGTGTCGTCGCCGGTGTCGCCGGCGCCCGCTGCACGACGTCGCTTGC
>JBKBSH010000501.1:0-1093 GCA_046291795.1 Burkholderiaceae bacterium
GAGATCAAGCGCCGCATCATCGAGCTGCAAGTCGAACATCGCGATCTCGACGACGCGATCGCGCGCCTGTCCGTGCAGCCCGGCGTCGACGAGCTGCACCTTCGCCGGCTCAAAAAGCGCAAGCTGCAGATCAAGGACGCGATCGGGCTGCTCCAGGCGCAGCTCGTGCCGGACATTCCGGCGTGAGCCCGGCGCCGCCGCGCCGCGCCGCCGGCGACGCGCCGCACGCGCGCGACGCCGACGCGGTCGAGGCGGCACGTCGGCGTGTCGCGCACGCCTTTGCGTCCGATGGAGAACTGGCAGCCGCCGTGCGCGGTTTCGTCGCGCGCGACTCGCAGCGCGACATGGCGCTCGCGGTGTTCGACGCGATCGTCGAGCGCTCGACGCTGGTGGCCGAGGCGGGCACCGGCACCGGCAAGACCTTCGCGTACCTGGTCCCGGCCCTGCTCGCCGGCGGAAAGGTGCTCGTCTCGACCGGGACCAAGGCCTTGCAGGATCAGGTCCACGGCAAGGATCTCGCCGCGGTCACGCGCGCACTCGGATTGCGCGTTGAGTGCGCGCTGCTCAAGGGACGCCAGAACTACGTCTGCCTGCATCGCCTCGCGCGGGCCGAAAGCGAAGCGCAGTTTGCGACCCGGCAGGACGCGGCGCATCTGCGCGCGGTCCTGCGTTTCGCGCGCACGACCGCGACCGGCGATCTCGCCGAGCTGGCCGATGTGCCGGAAAACGCGCCGATCCGGCCGCTCGTCACGTCGACGCGCGAAAACTGCCTCGGCACCGAATGCCCGCGCTTCGACGAATGCTTCGTCTACAAGGCGCGCCGCGCGGCTCAGGCAGCCGACGTGGTCGTCGTCAACCATCACCTGTTCCTCGCCGATTGCGCGCTGCGCGATGACGCGATCCGCGAGTTCCTGCCCGCCGTCGACACGGTCGTCCTCGACGAGGCGCACCAGCTGCCCAAGATCGCCGGCGACTTCTTTGGCACCGCATGGTCGCTCGCGCAGGTCGTCGAGCTCGCGCACGACGCTCGCGCGGCCGGGCTCGCGCACGCGGCCGACGGTGCGCCATGGGTCACGCTGACGCAGTCGGTCGA
>JBKBSH010000502.1:0-1088 GCA_046291795.1 Burkholderiaceae bacterium
CCACCGCCAATGGTGAAATCGAGGTGCTCGCGGGGCTTTCCGCCGGCGAGACGATCAGTCTGGATCCGGTGAAGACCGGCATCGAGCTCAAACAGGGTAAGTAAGGCGATGGGGATCTCCGGCCGCATCGCGGAATTCTTTCTCCGCAACGCCCTCACACCTTTGATTGCTCTGGTCGCGCTGCTCATCGGCGTATTCGCCACCTTGATCACACCGCGCGAGGAAGAGCCGCAGATCAACGTGACGATGGCCAACGTCTTCATCCCGTTCCCGGGTGCCAGCGTCAAAGATGTCGAAAATCTCGTCGCGCGCCCGGCGGAACAAGTGCTTTCGCGCATTTCCGGCATCGAGCACGTCTATTCGGTCTCCCGTCCCGGCATGGCGGTGATCACCGTCCAATACAAGGTCGGCGAGGATCCGATCCAGGCGCTGGTGCGCCTGTATGACACGATCAACGCCAACAGCGACTGGGTCTCGCCCAATCTCGGCGTCGGCGCCCCGATCGTCAAGCCGAAGGGCATCGACGACGTGCCGATCGTCGCGCTCACCTTCTGGACGAAAGACGCCGGCAAGTCGGCCTTCGAGCTGCAGCAGATCGCGCGCGCGGTGGAAATCGAACTGAAGCGCATCAATGGCACGCGCGACGTCTATACGATCGGTGGGCCAGGCCATGTCGTGCGCGTGCTGATGGATCCGGAGCGCATGGCGGCGCGCTCGATCACGGCGCAGGATCTGAAGGCGGCATTGCAGCTTTCCAACGCCTTGCAGCCCTCCGGCAGCCTGGTGCGAGAAAACCGCGAGTTGCTCGTCGAGACCGGCGCCTTTCTCGAAACCGCCGCGGATGTCAAACGTCTAGTGGTGGGTGTGTTCGACAAGAAACCGGTCTTCATGGAGGATGTCGCCGAGGTCGTCGATGGCCCAGACCAGCCTTCCCGCTATGTCTGGCATGGCGACAAGGACGGTGAGTCGCCGGCGGTGACCATCGCCGTCTCGAAAAAGCCCGGCGTCAATGCCGCCGACGTCGCCCAGAAGGTGATTGCGCGCATGGACTCGCTCAAAGGCACGGTGATCCCCGATGGCGTCGAGTT
>JBKBSH010000503.1:0-1065 GCA_046291795.1 Burkholderiaceae bacterium
AGCCTGATCCCGTACGACGCGCTCGATCCGTACTGGAAGGCGTTTGCCGTCGGCGTGTTGAACACGCTGCGCGTGGCGGTGATCGGGATCGTGCTGGCGACGATCCTCGGTACGCTGCTCGGCATCGGGCGCTTTTCGCGCAACGCGATCGTGCGCGGGCTGGCCTATGCGTACGTCGAGTTCTTCCGCAACGTGCCGGTGCTGCTGCAATTGCTGATGTGGTATCTGGTCCTGACCGACGTGCTTCCGCCGCTCGCGGACGCGATCTCGGTCGGCGGCGTGTTCTACCTGAGCAACAACGGGTTCAAGTTTCCGGTACCCGTCTGGGGACCCGGTCAGGCGCTGGCGGCCGTTGGTGGCGCACTCGGCATCGTGGTCGCGTGGGCGTACCGGCGCTGGGCGATGCGGCAGTTCGAGTTGACTGGACGCGTGCGCAGTCTGGTGCTGGTTCCGATCGCGATCGTGCTCGCGTCGGCCGTTGCGGGCTGGGTCGCCGGCGGTGCGCCGACCGCGTGGAGCATTCCGAAGATCGACGGCTTTCTCACCTCCGGCGGTGCGACCGCCACACCCGAGTTCCTCGCCGTCCTGCTCGGGTTGGTGCTGTACACATCGGCGTTCATCGCCGAGGTGGTGCGCGCGGGCATCAACTCGGTGTCGCACGGCCAGGTCGAGGCGGCATTGAGCCTCGGATTGACCAAGGGGCAGTCGATGCGGCTCGTCATCCTGCCGCAGGCGCTGCGCGTGATCATCCCGCCGATGACCAGCCAGTACCTGCTCACCAAGAACTCGTCGCTGGCGGTGGCGATCGGCTATCCCGATCTCGTCCAGGTCTTCACCGGCACTGTCCTGAACCAGACGGGGCAGGCGGTCGAGGTCGTCGCCATCACCATGGCGGTCTATCTGACGATTTCGCTCGTCACCTCGCTGTTCATGAACATCTACAACCAGCGCATGGCGCTGGTGGAACGGTGAGGGCGCCCCGATGACCGACGCGACACTCGAAAACGCCCCCCACGCCTTCGTCCGCAAGCAGAACCTGGAGCAGGAGGCGCCGCCGCTCTCCGT
>JBKBSH010000048.1:0-10008 GCA_046291795.1 Burkholderiaceae bacterium
CGGGCAGGCCGCTTCAGCGGCCAGCGAAAGTCGCGTTCCGGCGCGCCGACGTCGCGGATCTGCAGCCTGACCTCGTCGACGTCCTTGAGCGGCTCGAAGCTGAGCACGCCCTTGCGGTGATGGCCTCCAGGCGGATCGCCTTCCCAGGCGAGTGGCGCGTGCCTGCGGCCTGCCGTATCGATCAAGGCTGCGCTCTTGAGCAGGTCGCGGCTCAGATCGACGCTGTGCGTGTCGAAGACGATCTCGAACTGCCAGCGCCGCGCATCGGGCGCCAGGTCCCTCGGTGTCACGTTGACCGTGACCCCGCCGGCGCGACTCGTCTGCGTGGCGAGCGCCGGTCGGGCTGCCGGCTGAGCGGTCGCGGCGGGCGGGCCGGAAAGCACCAGCGCGAGCGCCAGTGAGAAGATGATCGTCACCGTCGGCTTCATCCGAGCTCCCGCTCACTCTTGCCGGGCTTCGATGCGCCGCTGTCGGCGACGCGTTCGACCCACCGGCGGTAGCAGTCGATGCCGCAGAAATAGGCCACGTAGTCGACCGCTTCGGCGTTGATCGCCTCGGATTGCGGGACTTCCTTCAAGCAGATCTCACACGCCACCCGCGGCGTTTCACCCGGCATCTCAGTGGTTGCCATCTGATCCTCCTTTCACCATCGTGGGCGAGGCGCGATACCCGGCTGCACGAGAACGGTTCGTGTCCGCTTCCCCTTTGTAGGCGTTCGGCGCGCTCGCGTCGAGCGCGCCGGGACCCGGCCCAACCGAGCGGGTTTTCAGGTCACCTGGGTGCGTCCGCGCAGGGCTTGCGTCCAAGCCGGCGGTGTGGGCCGTCCGCGCGCGGCGCGCTAGCCGGCCAGGTCGCGCTTCTTCTGTTCGTACTCGTCGCGACCGATCTCGCCGCGCGCGTAGCGCTTGTCGAGGATGTCGCGCGCGGATTCGCGCGGTGCGGACGGGCTGTCGCCTGCGCGCTTGAACATCCACGCGCCGAGGACGACCACGATCACGACGACAATGATCCACCACAGGCCCATGCCGAACCAGCCGCCCATGCCGTAACCGTTCATCATCGGCGACTCCCGGGCGTCACTGCGCGAAACGCCGGAGCTGCTCGCGCTGCTGCGGCGTCAGCACCGCTTCGGCCTTGTCGGCCGCGTCGAGCATGTTCTCGAGCATTTGCTGGCGCAGCTCGGACATCCGCTTGCTGGCGGCGAGAATCGCGGCGCGGTCGCGCTTGTCGGACCACATCGCGTCACGCATCCGGGCCATCTCGTCTTGCATCTTGCCCATCAGCTCCCAGTTCTTGCGACGCAGCTCGTCTTCGATCCTGAGGATCTGGCGGCGCTGGCTGTCGTTCAGGTCGAGCCGGCCGATCGGGCCGAGCCCGAAGCCCATCATCGCCATGCCGTCCATCATCATCCCCGGGCCCATGCCGCGCCAGCCCATCATGCCCATGCCGTGGCCGCCCATCATTGCCCAGCCCCACCGGTCGTCATCGCGCCAGCCGCGGCCATAGCCGGGCCCCATCATGCCGGGGCCCATCGTCGACAGGGGCTCCGGGCCCTGCTGTGCGTAGACGGTGATCGCGCCGATGCTCAGTGCGGTTGCCGCGCCACCCGCGGCCTGTTTCCAGTTCATAGGTGTCCTCCCGTTCAATGTCGGATCAATCAGGCGGCGCCCGCACGGGTACCAGCGCCAGCTCGCGCAGCATCGCCAATCTCGCCGCCTCCGCCGCGCAAAGCGCAAGGAGCGGCCACGAACCCACCGCCTGCCGCGTCGGCTAGGCGAACGGCACCGGCGCCCCTGCGGCGCCGGCCACACTTCGATTGACATCGCGTGCCTTCGGCCAGTTCGCCCCGTGCAGCCGCGCAGCACCCGATGCCGCGAGCGCCGCGCCGATCGACCATCCGGCCGGCGCCGCGTACCGCCTTCGTCATGCAGTGTCGGCCGCGGTCCATGACGCGCGGCTGACCGCCCGATTACAGCCGCGTCAGCTTTGCGCGGGCGCAAGCCGAGCGGGCTTTGCCGCGCCGGCGGCGGCGAACGCCAGCGTCACTCGCACGCGCGTGCCGTCCGCCTCGGCCGTGACGCTGCCGCCATGCAGCCGCATGATCGACTCGACGATCGACAGCCCCAGCCCGGCGCCGTCCGCGACGGCCGAACCGCGGCCGCCGCGCGCAAACCGCCTGAAAAGACGCTGCAGCTCATCCTGCGACAGCGACGCTGGGTTCTCGACCGTGATCTGCGCGCGCTGCGCGTCGCTGCGCGCATCGACGCGGATCAGCGCTGCCGCGGGCGCGTAACGCACCGCGTTGGACAACAGGTTCGTGATCGCGCGGCGCGCCATCGAGCGGTCGCAGGTGGCATACGCGCGACCGTCGACCTCGATGCGCTGCCCCTTCTCGTCGGCCGCCGCCTCGAAGAATTCGGCGACGCTTGCCGCCTCCTGCGCGAGATCGACCGGCTCGAATTTCGTCTCGATCATGCCCTTGTCGGCGCGCGCGAGGAAGAGCATGTCCGAGACCATGCGCTGAAGCCGTTCGAGCTCGACGAGGTTCGAGTGCAGCGCTTCGCGATACTCGTCCGCGCTGCGCGGACGCGACAGCGTGACCTGCGTCATCAGCATCAGATTGTTCAGGGGCGTGCGCAGCTCGTGCGCGAGGTCGGCCGAAAAGTCGTCGAGCGACCGGAACGACTCGCGCAGGCGTTCGAGCATCCGGTTGATCGACACGATCAGCCCGCGCACTTCGGCCGGCGCGTCGTCGGCGCGCAGCGGCTGGCCGAGTCGGTCCGCGGTCACGCGTTCGGCCGCGCGCGCGATCACCGCGATCGGCGCCAATCCTCGCCGCGCCGCCCACCAGCCGAGCGCCGCGCTCGCCATCACGCCGAGCACGCCGGCTGCCGCCATCGCGCCGCCGAGCACGCCGAGCATCTGCTGCGCCGGGCTGACGTGCTGCGCGATGTAGGCGACATAGGTGCGGCCGTCGGGATCGACGTGATCGAGACGGCGCAACCACCACACGTCGTGGCCGATCGTGTAGCGACCGAAGCGGGGCGCATACGGAATGCCTTCGCCGCCGACCGAGTCGATCAATGCGGCGATCCCGGGCTCGGGCTCGACGAGCCAGCGCGCGCCGCTG
The DNA here is from genome assembly GCA_046291795.1 of Burkholderiaceae bacterium. Taxonomy (GTDB): domain Bacteria; phylum Pseudomonadota; class Gammaproteobacteria; order Burkholderiales; family Burkholderiaceae_F; genus DSNY01. The sequence goes on from JBKBSH010000048.1 coordinate 3,131, forward strand.
CGCAGGCCCAGTTGCAGGTGCGAATGCCCGATGCGCAGGTCGGCAAAGCGCGCGCGTTCCGCGTCGATGCGTTCGGCGGTCGCCAGCTCGCGCAGCAGGTGCTGAACCAGCTCGGTCTTGCCGTCGATCTCTTCGCGGTCGCGCGCTTCGAGCTGAACGCGCAGCAGCGACGCGAGCCCGACGCCGAGCGCGGCGAGCAGCACCGCGGTCGCCGCGGCGAACAGCAGCACCAGCCGCGCCGCGAGCGACCGGCGCGCGCCCGCTGCGGCCGCAGGCGCCGTCAACCGCGATCCTCCAGCACGTAGCCGAAGCCGCGCACCGTGTGGATCAGCTTCTTGTCGAACGGATCGTCGATCTTGGCGCGCAGCCGGCGCACGGCGACTTCGACGACGTTGGTGTCGCTGTCGAAGTTCATGTCCCACACCTGCTCGGCGATCATCGTGCGCGACAGCACCTCGCCGGTCCGGCGCAGCAGCAACAGCAGCAGCGCGTATTCCTTCGCCGTCAGATCGATGCGCCGGCCGCCGCGCTCGACGCGCCGGCGCAGAAGCTGCACTTCGAGGTCGGCCACCCGCAGCACGTCGGGCTCCTGCTGTTTGCCGCGCCGGGCGAGCGCGCGCAGGCGCGCCAGCAGCTCGGAAAACGCGAAGGGCTTGACCAGGTAGTCGTCGGCGCCGAGTTCGAGTCCGCGCACGCGGTCCTCGACGCGGTCGCGCGCGGTCAGAAACAGCACGGGCGTACGGTTGTCGTGACGGATGCGCCTGATCGCCTCCCAGCCGTCCATCTTCGGCAGACCGACGTCGAGCACGATCACGTCGTACTCGCCGTGACTGGCCCGGTGTACCGCGTCCACGCCGTTGCACACCCAGTCGACGATCCAGCCGTTTTCGCCGAGGCCCTTGACCAGGTATTCGCCGGCCTGGCGTTCGTCTTCGGCCAGTAGCAGTTTCATCGCTCAGCCCTCCCTCGCCGTCGGTCGCGTGCGCCTGCGATGGTAGGCGCAGTGGTCGGCAACGGAGCCGACGGGAAGATGATGACCATGAGCCTGGTGTCGCGCGGTGGCCGCCGCCCGGAGTGCGGCCCGGCAAAGGGTCGGACGCCGCGCAGCGCGTGCACGGAACGCGATCGGCTAGCCGCGCCAAGGGCGCGTGCACGCTCAGCGCGCCCGTTGCGCCGCGACCTGCCGCTGCAACTCGTCGTGCGTCGCGCGTACCTTCTCGGACCAGCGGCTGCGGATGTACGCGAGCACGTTCCAGATGTCTTCGTCGCTCAGCCGCCCGCCGAAGGCGGGCATGTCGGTCGCGTATCCATCGGGCGCGTACGGGGGAACCAGGCCGTGCTTGGTGATGCGAAACAGCACGTCATCGGGGTGGTGCCAGGTGTGTCCCGAAGCGTCATGCGGCGGCGCGGGCAGCTTTCCGTCGGCGCGGCGCGTCTTCCAGTCGGGCTGGCCTTCGAGGTTCGCGCCGTGGCACGCGGCGCAGTGCGCGTCGTAGACGAGCCGGCCTGCGGCGATGCGGCGCGCGTCGTTCATGTCGGGAATTGCGCCGTCCGTGCGCGCATCGTCGCGCCGCGCGGCGTCCCACCAGATCAGCGCGGCGACCAGCGTGATCGCGACGGCGAAGGCGGCGTAGATCCAGCGCAGCCGCGCGCCGCTCGCTGCGGTCGTCTTCATCGGCCCGTCCCCGTTGCCGTCATGCCCGCGTGAGGCGTCGCCGCATGCGGCGAAAGCTCGGGTGGTGGAACCGATCGGATCGTCATTGCGTCGGTCATGGCCGCTCGCCCTAGGTGCCGATGCGCCGGCGCAGCGCCGGCCACGCTTCGCGCACGACGCGCTCGCCGAAATCGATCAGCGCGCGCTCGCCGCCGCCCATCGCGAGCGAATGCACGTCGAGCCGGATCGCGTGGTCGGCGCGCCGGACCTGTTCGGCGATCAACTGGTTGACCATGATGTGGAACATCTGGAACGCGATGCCGGTGATGCCGCTGACCGCTTCCTCGTACGGCCGGTACGCGACGTCGATCGCGATGACGAAGTCTGCGCCGAGCACACGCGCGGCGTCCACCGGCAGCGGCGCGGTCAGCGCGCCGTCGACGAGCCGGCGCCCGTCGATCTCGACCGGTTCGTAGCGGATCGGCACCGCGCACGACGCGGCGACCGCGGGCGCGAGCGCGCCGCGCGTCAGGATCTCGCTGCGGCCTGTCGCGAGATTCGTCGCGACGGCGGCGAACGCGATGCCGAGCGACTCGATGCGCGCGCCGTTGGTGCGCTCGCCGATCAATTGCTCGAGCCTGCCGAGCCGCGCAAGACCGTAGCGCGGCAGGCGCCACCGATCCGCTTCGCGCCACGACGCGTCGAGTGCGGCGGCTTCGATGTCCTCGGCGGGCAGCCCGGCCGCCCACAGCGCGCCGGCGATCGCGCCGACGCTGCAGCCGGCGATCGCATGCGGACGAAAGCCGAGTCGCTGGAACGCGCGGATCGCGCCGACATGGACGAGCCCGTGCAGTCCGCCGCTGCTCAGCGCGATGCCGACGCGGCGCGGTCGCGCCGCCGCGCGCGCGGCTGCCGGCCAAAGCGGCGCCGTGGCGGCAAGACCTGCCGCGCGCAGTGCGTCACGCCGCTCGTTCATCGCGCGATCACGGTGCCGGTTCGATCGCGGTGACGACGTAGGTGCCGCCGTCTTCCTTCACCGCGCGGAATCGCACCTTGTCTCCGACCTTGACCGCGTCGAGCAGCTTCGGGTCGCGGACCGTGAACACCATCGTCATCGGCGGCATCTCGAGCGACCTGATCTCGCCGTGGCGCAGCGTGATCTTGCCCTGCTCCTTGCTGACGCGGCGGACTTCGCCGCTGGCCATGTCGGCGTCGGTGGGGGCGGCCTGCGCCGCGACTGCCAGCGGCGCCAGAAGCGCGGCTGCAATCAACGCTCGGCGGAATACGTCGATGCTCATGTCAATCCCCTTGTCCGGTCGGAACGACCTCGATCGAACCCAGCATCCCGGCCTCGAAGTGACCCGGGATCAGGCAGGCGAAGTAGAACTCACCGGCTTGCGTGAACTGCCAGACCATTTCGCCTTTCCTGCCGGGTGGCAGATGGACCATGTAGGGTGCGTCGTGTTCCATCGTCGGGTGCTTCTTCATCCATTCGGCATGTTCGCGCAGTTCTTCGATCGTCCCGAGCACGGTTTCGTGGAACGCCTTGCCCCGGTTGGCGACGACGAAGCGGATCGTCTCGCCCTGTCTGATCGTGATGCGCGACGGCGTATAGCGCATCGTGTCGTGCGCGCCGATATGGATCGTTCGCGTGACCTTCTTCGGGTCGCCGGTCCGGCCGAACGACTTCTCGACCATCTCGAGGTTCGGGCCGTCGGCGTGCGTCTGCGTGCCGTGGGCGAGCGCGGCGCCGCCGGCGAAGAACGCGGCGATCAGAAGGGCGGATCGGTGCATGGGAGTTCTCCTTTGTCAATGTTCTGCAAACGGTCGACGACCGCCTGCGGCTCGAAGCCCCCTCTGCCCCGAGGAAGGGGTTCGGGCAAGAGGGGGAGGGAAGGGTTCATCGATGCGAATGCGAGTTCGGTTTGCGCACTTTCAACTCGATCTCGCGCAAGCCGGCGGCGCGACCAGTCGCGGGGTGGATTTCCGTCGCGCGCGAAGTCGGCGCGCGCACCGGATTGGCGCTTTCGCCCTGCCACTCGTAAGCGCGCGTTCCCGCCGGGTGCTTGTAGGGGCCGGGGTCCCGGTAGTCGCCGCGCGCCAGCCCCTCGCGCACCTTGACGACGGTGAACATGCCGCCCATCTCGAGCGGGCCGTATTGGCCGGTGCCGGTCATCATCGGCAGCGTGTTGTCGGGCAGCGCCATCTCCATCTCCTGCATGTCGGCCATGCCGCGCTCGCCCATCACCATGTATTCGGGGATCAGCCGGTTGATCTGCGTGACGACCTCGCGGTGATCCACACCGATCATCGTCGGCACGTCGTGTCCCATCGGGTTCATCGTGTGATGGCTCTTGTGGCAGTGGAAGGCCCAGTCGCCGGGCTCGGTCGCCTCGAACTCGATCGCGCGCATCTGGCCGACGGCGACGTCGACGGTGACCTCGGGCCAGCGCGACGCCGGCGGGGTCCATCCGCCGTCGGTGCCCGTGACGACGAACTCGTGACCGTGCAGATGGATCGGATGGTTGGTCATCGTCAGGTTGCCGATGCGGATGCGAACGCGGTCGCCCAGCCGCACCGGCAGCGGGTCGATCCCCGGAAAGCTGCGCGAGTTCCACGTCCACAGATTGAAGTCGAGCATCGTGTTGATCTTCGGCGTGTACGCGCCGGGCTCGATGTCGTAGGCGTTGAGCAGGAAGCAGAAGTCGCGGTCGACGTCGGCGTAGCCGGGCGTGCGCCTCGGGTCCTTCGGATGCGTGACCCAGAAGCCCATCATGCCCATCGCCATCTGCACCATCTCGTCGGCATGCGGGTGGTACATGAAGGTGCCGGGGCGGCGCGCCTCGAATTCGTAGACGTACGTCTGTCCCGGCCTGATCTGCGGCTGAGTGAGCCCGCCCACACCGTCCATGCCGTTGGGGAGCCGCTGGCCGTGCCAGTGGATCGACGTGTGCTCGGGCAGCTTGTTGGTAACGAAGATGCGGATCTTGTCGCCTTCGACGACTTCGATGGTCGGCCCGGGCGATTGTCCGTTGTAACCCCAAAGATGCGCCTTCATCCCGGGCGCGATCTCGCGCACGACGGGTTCGGCGACGAGGTGGAACTCCTTCCACCCGTCTTTCATCCGGAAAGGCAGCGTCCAGCCATTCAATGTGACCACCGGGTTGTAGGGGCGGCCGGCGCTGGGCGCCAGCGGTGGCGCCGTCGTCGCACCCGGAGCGACCGGTGCCTCTGGCACCGCGCCCATCGCCGCGCGGGTCACACCGGCCGCACCCAGCAGCACACCGGCCCCCGCAATGAAACTGCGTCGTGATGTCATCGAGTCCTCTTCGTGATTCAGTGCGCTTTGTCGGGCGCGCCGGCGGCGACCGCACGCGCCTCGAGCGCAGGCGCGGCGAGCGGATGGCCGATCAGCGCCGCTTGCAGCGCGGCGTCGGCGAGCCAGAAATCGCGCTGTGCTTCGATCGACCGGATCACCGCGCCGATCTGCTCGCGCGCATCGGCGAGCAGCTCGAACACGCCGATCAGCATGCCGTTGTATTTCAGGAGCATCTCGTCGGCGATGCGCTTTCTCAGCGGAACGATCTCGTCGCGATGGTGGCGTGCGAGGTCGTACGCGATGCGGTACGCGCCATAGGTCTCGCGCAGCCGCGACTGCGCTTCGACGGCGACCTGTGCCGTGCGGTGCAGTTGCGCCAGATAGATCGACTGCGCTTCGACTCGGCGCGCATCGCCGAAGTCGAACAGCGGCAGCGGAAACTCGACCTCGAAGCCGCGCTGCGTCGCTTTGCCGGTTTCGCTGTTGCGCACACCCGCCAGATGAAGGCCGTCGATCACGCTGGTCGCGCGTGTGAGCCCCAGGCTGCGCGCGGTGAAATCCAGTTCCGCGCGCGCCAGCCGCACGTCCAGCCGCTCGTCGAACGCGCGGCGCGCCAGCTCGGCTTCGTCACGCGGCGCTCCGGGAAGATCCGGCAGGCGATCGGGCAGCTTCAGTCGCGCGGCGAGCGCGCCGTCGAGTCCGAGCGCGCGGGCGAGCGCTTCGCGCGCACCCGCGGCGGCAAGCTGCGCGCGCGTGTACTGCGCGGCGGCGTCGGCGTAGAAGGCCTGTTCGCGCGAGCGCTGCAGCCGGCTGTAGTTGCCGACCGACTGCATCCGCCGTGCGAGTTCGGCGCCCGCTTCGGCGGCGCGCATGACCTGCTCGAAGTACGCGGCCGACTGCTGCGCGGCGACGGCGCGCACCCAGGCGGCGCGCGCCTCGCCGGCCGCGGCGAGCACGCCGGCTGCCGACTGCAGTCGAAGCTGCTGCTGCTTGTGCTCGGCGATGCGCGTGCGTGCGGGCAGTGTCAGCAGGTCGAGCAGCGAGAAGGTCAACGTGCGGCCGATGTCCATGTCGGTCGCGCCGCTGTCGCTGCGTACGAGCCGCTCGAATGCGAACACCGGATTGGGCAGCCGCGCCGATTGCGTCGCGGCGGCGGAAGCCGCCTCGGCCTGCGCCAGCAGCGTTTGCAGCGCCGGACTGTACGCGAGCGCGATGCGCACCGCGTCGTCGGCCGACAGCGGCGCACCGAGCAGCCGCTCGACTTCGGCAGCGGCCTCGCGCCGGGCGTCTTCCGACGCGAGTCGCGCGACGTTCGCACCGATCGCGTCCTGCGAAAAGGCCTGCAGTTGCGCGCGGTCGGCTTCGATCGGCAGCGCCGCGCAACCCGCGAGCAGCACTGCGGCGGCCGCCGTCGTGGAGAGTCGGAACGCGCGGCTCACCGTGGGCCTCCGTGATGAGCGTCGTGCGGGCCACGCTGCACAGGCGTCTGTTGCGTCGGCCTGCGCAAGGCCTGGTAAGACTCGCGGCTATACGCCTGCCAGCCGCCGATGCGCCGAACGGTCTCATTGGCTTCGCGCCAGGACGCGATCGGCTCGTCGGCAAAGGCGCGGTAGTCGCGCAGCGGCGAAACATAGACGGGCAGTGCGCCGGTGCCCTGTCCGGGCGCGGGCGCATCGGGGGTGCGGCCCTGCGCAAAGGCGGCGGTCCACGCAAAGACGAGCGCAGCCGCACACAGCGATGTGGATCGCGACATCGGTTTCCTCGGGTCGGTGAAGGTCACGCGCGCCCGCGGCGGGCGCGCGCAGCAAACCGCGGGGGCGACCGCGGCGTGGCGAAGACGGATCAGGCGCGTGCGGTCGGCGGCGGCGACGGCACGTCGTGGACGACCGACGCGAAGGTCGCGAC
>JBKBSH010000504.1:0-1040 GCA_046291795.1 Burkholderiaceae bacterium
CGGGCGCTGCACCCGGGGATGACATCCGCGGGCCACGCAGGGGCTGTGTGCTAAGCTGGCCGTTTCACGAACAGGGTTTCGTGGTTCGTGATCGCTTCTGCGCGTGAAGCCTTTCGATGACCCGCAGCAAACTACCCATCGGCATCCAGACCCTGCGCCGCATGCGCGAGGGGCTGCGCCATTTGTACTCGGTGCTCAAAGCGCAGGACGCGCACCTGCGCTTCGTGTCTGGATCGGGGAGCGTGTGTACAACCCCCGCGCCCGGTGGTAGTGCCCATCGCCGTGGGTGATGACCTCATCGTCAGGAAGCACCGCGTCGGGCGCCAGGGGTTCGAGCGCGCGCACCTGCTCGTACAGCGGGGCGAAGTCGATGTCGGCCAGGCGCAGCAGGTCGTCCAACCGGTCGAGCACAAAGTAGGTTTGTTGAAAGTCGTCGATGCGGTAGCGCGTGCGCATGACGCGCGGCAGCGCAAACGCGATGCGGTTCGGCGACGTCGAGTCGAGGCAAAACACGCTCTCGGCCGCAGAGGAGACGATGCCCGCGCCAAAGATGCGCAGGCCGCCGTCCTCGCGCACCAGGCCAAACTCCACCGTGTACCAGTACACGCGCGCCAGCATCTCGAGTGCACCGAGCCGTTGCGCGCGCAGCCCACCCTCGCCATAGGCCTGGATGAAGTCGGCCATGACCGGGTTGAGCAGCATGGGCACGTGGCCAAACACGTCGTGAAAGACGTCGGGCTCTTGCAGGTAGTCGAGCTGATCGGCGCGGCGGATGAACTGCCCGGCGGGAAAGCGCCGGTGCGCCAAGTGGTCAAAGAAGACGTCGTCCGGTACCAACCCTGGCACGGCTACCACCTGCCAGCCGGTGTGGCGCATCAGCACCTCGGACAGCGCGTCGAAGTGGGGGATGCGGTCCGGCTCGATGGGCAGGCGGCGCATGCCGTCCAGAAAAGCGGCGCAGGCGCGCCCGGGCAGCAGCGCCATCTGGCGCCGAAACAGGGTGGCCCAGGTGGCGTGTTCTTCCGGCGTGTAGCGCTCCC
>JBKBSH010000505.1:0-997 GCA_046291795.1 Burkholderiaceae bacterium
TCCTTCTCGAACCAGAGTGTGGCGGTCGGCAGGCGCTTTTTCGGTTCCGGCGCCTCGAGTTTGACGATCGCGAGCGAGAGGTTGTCGCCGCGACCATTGGCGCGGTCGCGCGCGAGACGGACGAGATGTTCGGACGCCTCGCGCGGCGACAGGCTGTGCAGCAGCGATCCCAGCTCGTAGTCCTCGAAATACGCCCAAAGCCCGTCGCTGCACAGCAGGAAGGCGTCGCCGACGCGCAGCTCGTTCGCCTCGCCGACGACGACCTGCGGTTCGCGTGCGATCCCGAGCGCGCTGACGAGGATGTTCTTGTATCGGGTCGCGGCGACCTCTGCGGCCTCGACCTTTCCTTCGGCGGCGAGCATCGACGCGTACGTATGGTCTTCGGTGCGGTGCACGAGGCGACCGGCCCGGAAGTAATACAGGCGGCTGTCGCCCGCGTGGGCCCAGATCGCGTAGTCCTTCTTGACGATCAGCGCGACGATCGTGCTGTGCGGCTCCTTTTCGCTGGAGATCGCGGTGAGCCGGATCACCGTGTGCGCTTCGGCGGCGATCTGTCTGAGCAGTTGGGGAAGCGCGGTGTCCTGTTCCGACAGCTCCTGGAACAGGCTGTCCGCGGTGGCGATCACCTGGTCCGACGCCATTCGCCCGCCGGTGCGCCCGCCCATGCCGTCGGCGACGATCGCCAGCAGTGCGCCGGGGTTACGCTTGCTGGTCAGGATCGCGACGCGATCCTGCTGTTCGGGACGGTCGCCGATATGCTCGGCGATGCAGGCGGTGACTTTGAAGCGGGACACGCGGTGCTTTGGTCGTCGATTCCGGGCGGCGCGCGGCTCGTTCGAGCGCCGCGCCAGTCTATCAGCGGGTCCGCGCGCCGATCGCTCGAACTGGCCCCGAAGTGCGGGCCAAGCATCCCCTGCTAGGGCAATGCTGAACAAGTCCACCGATGAAGTGCCGGGCGCGTTACTGGTGGCGGGTGAGGATGAGGGGAGCTTTTTGT
>JBKBSH010000506.1:0-953 GCA_046291795.1 Burkholderiaceae bacterium
GGCCGCGGAAGTGCGCCAGCTGGCGCAGCGCTCCGCGCAAGCGGCGCGCGAAATCAAGGCGCTGATCGAGGCGAGCGTGACCAAGACCCAGGCCGGTACCCGCATCGCACGCGAGGCTGGCGCCGCCATCGAACGCGTGGTCGAAAACGCGCAGCGTGTGCGGATGCTGATTGGCGAGATCGCCAACGGCGCGCGAGAGCAGAGCCTCGGCATCAGCCAGATCGGTAGCGCCGTACAGGAGTTGGACCGCACCACGCAGGCAAACGCGGCACTGGTGGAGCAGACCGCGGCCGCCGCAGAGGCGCTCAAGCAACAAGCGCGGCAGCTGGTTGAATGCACCGCCCGTTTCCGCCTGCCTGCGGAGCCGCAACGCGCCCCGGCGGCCGCGCATGAGGCGCCGGCGTTCGATTTCGCCAAGGCGGTCGAGGCGCACCGCGCCTGGAAGGTGAAGCTGCGGCAGGCGATCACGAAGAAGGAAAAACTCGACGCCGCCACGATCAGACGCGATGACTGCTGCGCGCTCGGCCAATGGCTGCATGGCGAAGGCGGCCGACGCTGGGGCACGCAGCCAGCCTTCGTCGACCTGCTTGGCAAGCACCGCGACTTCCACCATGCTGCCGGCGAGGTCGCCGAGACGATCAACCGCGGCGCCTACGAGGCGGCCGCTCGCCTTCTCGGCGCCGGCTCTCGTTTCGCTCAGGCGTCTAACGATACGGTGGCGGCGATCCAGCGTGCGCAGCGCGAGGTGCGTAGCTAACCCGGATATTTCACGAGGCACGCGGGAATTGCGCGGATGCCGGGGCGAGCCAGGTTGCGCGAGAGGGGCGGAGGCGGAGCAGCCGAAGCGCCCTGCGGCGCTTCGGCCCGCCGCAGCCGGCGCGGCCGGCAAGCCCCCCCGGGGGACCCAGCAAATCCCCGGGGGGCGGTTGGCGCACTGGAGGGCAAGATGGCCG
>JBKBSH010000507.1:0-467 GCA_046291795.1 Burkholderiaceae bacterium
TGGTCGAACGCATCCTCCGGGCGCTGTCCGGCAAGCCGCACCGGATGGCAAGAAAAGGTGGCGTGGGCGAGATCGTCATCGTCGCGCACGACCTGTCGCCGGCCGACACGATCCAGTTCAAGAACCTGAAGATCGCCGGTTTCGTCACCGATCTGGGCGGCGCGACTTCGCATACGGCGATCGTCGCCAGGAGCCTCGCGATTCCCGCCGTCGTCGGTCTGCACCATGCTCGTGCACTGGTGCGCGAGGACGATCTCGTCATCGTCGATGGCCGGCGCGGCGTGCTGCTCGTCGATCCCGATCTGCGCGTGCTCGAGGAATATCGGCTCAGGAAACGCGAATTCGAGCTCGAACGTTCCAAGCTCAAGCGCCTGAAGAGCACGCGCGCCGCCACCCTCGACGACGTCGAGATCAGCCTGCAGGCCAACATCGAACTGCCACAAGACGTCGAGCAGGTGCGTGAGGCA
>JBKBSH010000507.1:477-945 GCA_046291795.1 Burkholderiaceae bacterium
AATTCCTGTTCATGAACCGCGATACGCTGCCGGACGAGGACGAGCAGTTCGAAGCCTACCGTCAGGTGACGAAAGCGATGGCCGGCAAACCGGTGACGATCCGCACGCTCGACATCGGCGCCGACAAGGCGGCACGGGCCTTGAACGGCGCGGAACGCCAGGTGCCGAACCCGGCGCTGGGCCTGCGAGCGATCCGCTATTGCCTCGCCGAACCACAGATTTTCCTCGCCCAGTTGCGGGCGATCCTGCGCGCGGCACATTTCGGCGAGGTGAAGATCCTCGTGCCGATGCTCGCCCATCACAGCGAGATCGTCCAGACGTTGGCGATGGTCGAGCAGGCCAAGAGCCAACTGCGCGAGCGACGCTGCAAGTTCGCGGAAAACGTCGCCATCGGCGGCATGATCGAGATCCCTGCTGCCGCCCTGGCGCTCGGGCCATTCCTACGTCATCTGCAATTGCTCTCGATCG
>JBKBSH010000508.1:0-944 GCA_046291795.1 Burkholderiaceae bacterium
GTCTCCGGGGAGGGTGCTGGGGTCGAATTCAAGGAGCGGTCTCGGGGCGACAGGCTCATTGCGGGTCGGCGGTCAGGCGGATGGCACTGCGCAGCACGTCGACCATCTTGTGCAGTTCATCGTGGGTGGCGATGAAGGGCGGGCCCATGGCGATGGTGTCGCCGGTGAAGCGCAGCAGCACGCCCATCGTCAGCACGACGAGCGAGATGCCATCCAGAAAGCAGCCCAGCACGATAAAGAACAGCGCCAGCGCCGCGATGAGCTGCCACGGCTCCAGCCCCAGCGAGCCGATCCATGTCGCCACATGGCGCGGCAGGCCCAGATACCCCATCGCCAGCGTCAGGAACGCGGCGCCGGCCAGGATCAGTGCGATCATGCAGTACATGCGCACCGCGCCGAGCAGGCTGTCGCGCAGCGTCGCCCAGGTCAGCGCCCGCTGCGCCGCGGCGATCAGCAGTGCACCGACCACGCCGACCGCCGCCGCTTCGGTGGCGGTGGCAATCCCGGTGTAGATGGTGCCGAGCACCCCGCCGATGAGCAGCAGCACCGGCAACAGGTGGCGGCTGGCGCGCAGCTTGTCCGCCAAGCTCAGCCGCTCTGCCTCCGGCGGGATGGCCTGCGGGTGCAGCAGCGACCACACGATCACGTAGCCCATGAAGAGCGCCGCCAGCAGCAGCCCCGGCACGATGCCGCCGACGAACAGGCGCGCGATCGACACCTCGGCCGTCACCCCATAGACGATCATGATGATCGACGGCGGGATCAAGAGCCCAAGCGTGCTGGCGCCCGCCAGCGTGCCCAGGCTCAGCGCGTCCGGGTAGCCGCGGCGCTGCAGTTCCGGCAGCGTCATCTTGCCGACCGTGGCGCAGGTGGCCGCCGACGAGCCCGACACCGCCGCAAACAGCGTGCTGCCCAGGATGTTGGTGTGCAGCAGCCGCCCCGGC
>JBKBSH010000509.1:0-911 GCA_046291795.1 Burkholderiaceae bacterium
AGCGGCTCGGCCGCGGCCGACCCCCGGCGCGGGGTCAGCCGCTGCAGCTGGCGGTGCAGCGCGTGCGATTCGGACACCTCGCGCGTGCCGCTGCCCACCTCCTGCAGCACCTGATCGAAGTAGCCATGCGCCACCGCCAGATCGGCGCGCACCTTGGTCTGCAGCAGCCGGTCGTAGGCCAGCGTCGTCCACGCCGCCAGCACCAGAAGCAGCCCCACCAGCGCCAGCAGCAGCGGCGCGAGCGCCAGCGCCAGCAGCTGCGCCCGCACCGAGGCGTCCAGCCGCGCGCGCCAGCGTCGCCAGGCGTTCATCGGTCCCGGCCGTCTTGCGCGGCCCACTCGGCGGCGCGCCGCTCCAGCGTGCGCCGCGACACGCCCAGCAACTGCGCCGCGCGCGTCTTGTCCCCGCCGACGGAGTCGAGCACCGCCTGGATGTGGCGGCGCTGCAGGGTTTCCAGATCCAGCGGTGCCTCGGCGGCTTTCGGGCGCTGCGGCTCGCGCAGCGGCGGATAGAGTGCCGAGACGTTGACCTCGCCCAGGATCAGCGAGCGCTCGACCCAGTTGCGCAGCTCGCGCACGTTGCCGGGCCAGCGGTAGCGCTGCAGCAGCGCCATCGCCTCCTCGTCGACCTCCAGCGGCGCCACCCCCAGCGCCGGCGCCAGCGTCTCGACGAAGTGGCGCACCAGCGCCGGGATGTCCTCGTGCCGCTCGCGCAGCGGCGGCAGCGTCACGTCCACCACGCGCAGGCGAAAGTACAGATCCTCGCGGAAGCGCCCTGCGGCCACCTCATCGGCCAGCGGGCGGTTGGTGGCGGCGATCACGCGCACGTCCACCGGGACGGTCTGCTGGCTGCCGACCGGGCGGATCTGCCGCTCCTCCAGCACGCGCAGCAGACTGGCTTGCACCGGCGGC
>JBKBSH010000510.1:0-904 GCA_046291795.1 Burkholderiaceae bacterium
CTACGCGCACGCTTCGCTCGGGCTGCGCTGTCTGCGCGCGAACCTGGGCGACCTGCGCGCGCGCTCGGCGATCGCCGAGTTCGTCGTCGACCGGCGGGCCGAGGAGATCGTCGAGCGGTTGCTGGCGGCGCTCGACGGCGGGGCGCCGCGCATCGTCGGCTTCGGCGTGTACATCTGGAACGTCGAGGCGACGACGCGCGTGGTGGCGCAGTTGAAAACCGTCGCGCCCGATGTCGTCGTCGTGGTGGGCGGACCCGAGGTGAGCCACGAGGTCGACGCGCAGCGCATCTGCGCGCTGGCCGACTACGTGGTCACCGGCTGGGGCGACGTCACGTTCGCCAGGCTCGCGCAGGCGATCGTCTCCGGGCCGCGGCCGTCGACCAAGGTTCATCGCGGCGACCGGCCGCCGCTCGATTCGATCGCGCTGCCGTACGCCGAATACACCGACGAGGACCTGCGGCACCGCTACGTGTACGTCGAGGCTTCGCGCGGCTGCCCGTTCAGGTGCGAATTCTGCCTGTCGGCGCTCGATGAAACGGCGTGGCCTTTTGCGCTCGAGCCGCTGCTCGCCGAACTCGCGCGGTTGTACGAGCGCGGCGCGCGGCACTTCAAGTTCGTCGACCGGACGTTCAACCTGAAGGCGGAGACGGGCCGCGCGATCCTCGATTTCTTTCTCGCGCGAATCGACGCGCGTCCGGACGATCCGCCGTTCGTGCATTTCGAGCTGATCCCCGACCGTCTGCCCGATCGGCTGCGCGAGCCGATCGCGCGCTTTCCGCCGGGAACGCTGCAGTTCGAGATCGGCATCCAGACGTTCAACGAGGACGTGCAGAAGCTCATCTCGCGGCGCCAGGACAACGCCGCCGCAGAGGCCAATTTGCGCTGGCTACGCGCGCACACGAAC
>JBKBSH010000511.1:0-884 GCA_046291795.1 Burkholderiaceae bacterium
GGGTTTTCCCTTGGTTGCCAGCGCGGCGCACAGGTTACCAAGGCTTTTCCGCGGTCCGTGGTTTTGGCGTGGCTGTTGCTGGCTCGGCCTCGGCGAGCGCCCCGAGAGTTGTGAATCAGCGATCCTGAAGCTCAAGCGCGCGCTGTCGGTGGTAGCGCCCGTCGCCCCGCGTAATCACCGTATCCTGCGGCAGCACCGCGTCGGCGCTCAGAGTGTCCAAACGGCTCACTTGTTCGTACAGCGGGGCGAAGTCGATCTCGGCCAGCCGCAGCAGGTCGTCCAGGTGGTCGAGCACAAAGTAGGTCTGCTGAAAGTCGTCGATGCGGTAGCGGGTGCGCATCACGCGCGCCAGATCGAAGCCCAGACGGTGGGGCGAGGGGGATTCCAGGCAAAAGCGGCTCTCGGACGCAGACGACACGATGCCTGCGCCGTAGATGCGCAGCGCGCCGCTTTCTCGCACCAGGCCAAACTCCACCGTGTACCAGTACACGCGGGCCAGCATGTCCAGCGCGCCCAGGCGTTGCGCGCGCAGGCCGCCGTGTCCGTAGGCTTGGATGAAGTCGGCCATCACCGGGTGCATCAGCATCGGCACGTGGCAAATGACGTCGTGGAAGACATCGGGCTCCTGCAGATAGTCCAACTGGTCGGCGCGGCGGATGACCTGCCCGGCCGGAAAGCGCCGGTGGGCCAGGTGCTCGAAAAAGACGTCGTCGGGCACCAGCCCCGGCACGGCGACCACCTGCCAGCCGGTGTGGCGCATCAGCACCTCGGACAGGCGCTCGAAGTCCGGGATGCGGTCGGGCTCGATGGGCAGGCGGCGCATGCCGTCGACGAAGGCATCGCAGGCCCGGCCGGGCAGCAGCGCCATCTGGCGCCGGTACAGC
>JBKBSH010000512.1:0-588 GCA_046291795.1 Burkholderiaceae bacterium
TTGGTGGTGCTTATGACTTTGGTATGGCCAAATTGGTGGCTTCTTACCAAGAAGCCCGTCGCACTGGCACCAAAGATCGTGACTGGCAGCTGGGCGTGAAGGTGCCGATGAACGCGTTCACCTTCTACGTCGGTTATGCCGACAGCGACAGCAAGACCGGCCCGACTAAGCTGAACGCCGACGGTTGGGCTCTGCTCGGCACGTATGCGCTTTCGAAGCGCACCACCGCGTATGTGGGTTACGAGCGTTTCGATCGCGAAGAGATCATCAGCAACGCTCGCGCCAAGCGCAAGGTGGACAACCTGGCCATCGGCGTGCGTCACACGTTCTGATTCCGCCTAGATCAAGTCGTTGTACCGGCACGCGCCTATGCACGTGCCGGTTTTTCTTTTGTGGTTTATGCGGTAGAGAGCTTGCCTGTTACAGCCCGACCGCATACTCCAGCGTCAACGGCGCATGATCGCTGAACCGCTGGGCCTTGTAGATGCTGGCCCGTTGCGCGGTGGCCGCCAGGCCTGGGGTCGCCAAGTGGTAGTCGATGCGCCAGCCGACGTTCTTGGCCCAGGCCTGTCCGCGATTGCTCCACCA
>JBKBSH010000512.1:598-882 GCA_046291795.1 Burkholderiaceae bacterium
ATCCAGGCGCGCTCCTCGGGCAAAAAACCGCTGTTCTTCTGGTTGCCGCGCCAGTTTTTCAGGTCCTTTTCGGTGTGGGCGATGTTGACATCGCCACAGACCAAGCACTCGCGCTCGACCGCCAAGCGGGCAAGCCGCGGCGCGATGTCGTCCAGAAAGCGAAACTTGGCCTGCTGGCGCTCGTCGCCCGACGATCCACTGGGAAAGTACACACTCACGACGCTGAAGGCGCGCGCCGGGGTGTCGAAGCGCAGCTCCAGATACCGACCCTCGTCATCGAACTC
>JBKBSH010000513.1:0-843 GCA_046291795.1 Burkholderiaceae bacterium
GGCATGGTGCGCCATGTGCGGTCTTCGCGGCGGGTCTGAACCTTTCATGGCGCTATAGTCCCGCAATGGGCTATTCAGGCTCAGAGGTGGCATGTCTCGGCAGGCATTAGAGCGTCATCAGGTCTGGCTGTACGCTTTTGCGATCGCGTGCGGATGGATTTTTGGCACGCTCTCGCCAGGCTCGGCAAGGTGGCTGGAGCCTGCGCTTTGGCCGGTGCTGGGACTGTTACTCTACACGACATTTACTCAGGTGCCCTTGGTGCATCTGCCGAGGGCTTTCCGGGATATACGCTTCATGGCGGCGGTTCTGACGGGCAATTTCGTGTTCGTTCCCCTGCTTGTATGGGCGTTGATCGGATTGTTGCCGTCTGACCCGGCTATTCGGCTCGGGGTCTTGCTGGTGCTGCTGGTGCCGTGCACGGACTGGTACATTACCTTCACCCATCTTGCCGGCGGGGACACGCAACGGGCAATCGCCGCGACACCGGTGAACCTGTTGATCCAGATACTGCTTCTGCCGGTTTACCTGTGGCTTTTCCTGGGAACCAGCTTCATCGAGATCCTGTCAGCGGACAGGGTTCTTCTGGTCTTCTGCCTGTTGATCCTTTTGCCGCTCCTTGCGGCCTGGGCTACGGAGCGATGGGCGGGCCGGGAGACTGCGCGGTTGAAAATGGTGGCTCATCTGGGCGGCTTTCCCGTGCCGCTGCTGGCGATTGTTGTGTTTATGATTACGGCGTCGCAGATCGGCGCGGTACAGCAGGCACTGGACGTGCTTGCTCCGGTTACCCTTGTATTTGTTGCGTTTCTCGTTTGCGCGTTGCTTATTGCGCTCGGTCTTGGAAG
>JBKBSH010000049.1:0-1860 GCA_046291795.1 Burkholderiaceae bacterium
GACTCGCTCGGTGCGAGCGGTGCGCTGATCGTCCAACTCGCCGCGCTCGCAGCGATCGCCGCGGCCCTGTGGCGCGCGCGGCGCGCGACGGACGTTCGGTGGAAGGGCAAGGGCATCTACGTCGCTGCGGTGGCGCTCGCGGTCTTCGCGGTGCTGAATCTGATCGTCGCCGGCCAGCCGTGGGGCATCGTCTACGGGCTCGGGCTGTGGGGCGCGAAGCTCGCGACCTGGGCCGGCTGGGATCTCACCGCGAACGCCTTCTGGGGCCGGCCCGAACAGCAGGCGCAGATCGCCGCACCGCTGCTCGACGACCCGACTTCGGTCACCAACCTGGGGCTGCTCGCTGGCGCGCTCGTCGCGTCGGTTCAGCGCGGCACGTTCGCGCCGCACGTCCAGGCGAGCGCGAAGCAGTGGCTCGCGGCGGTCGTCACGGGACTGGCGCTCGGCTACAGCGCGCGGCTCGCGTTCGGCTGCAACATCGGCGCGTACTTCGCGGGCATCTCGACCGGCAGCGTGCACGGCTGGGTCTGGTTTGCCGCCGCCTTCGCCGGTTCGGTCGCGGGCGTGCGGCTGCGCGAACGTCTCGGGCTGAAGGCATGACGATGCGTCGCGCCGTCTGGATCGCGCTTTTCTGGACCGCGCTGCTCGGGCTCGTCGTATTCGACTACGTCGGCACGCGCGCGCGGCACGACCGCTTCGCCGAGCCGCCCGCATGGGCGCTCGGCCACGAACCGAGCGGCCGAACGGGCCACTGCTCGTCCGCGCCGCGCTGACCGCGGTCGGTCAGATCGCGTTCATCACGCGCACGAGCCGCTCGCGCACCTCGGCGGCGACTTTCGCCAGCTCGACGTTCGACGACAGTTTCTGCATCGCGTCGGGGTCCATGAACTCGACGTGCACCGCGCCGGCTGCGTCCTGGCGGACGACGACGTTGCACGGAAGCAGCAGCCCGATCGTGGGCTCAGCTTCGAGCGCGCGCCGCGCGAACGGCGGGTTGCACGCGCCGAGGATCTTGTACGGCGGGATGTCGTGGTCGAGCTTCTTCTTCATCGTCGCCTTGACGTCGATCTCGGTCAGCACGCCGAATCCTTCCTTCTGCAGTTCGGCGGTCACCTTCTCGAGCGCCTGTTCGTAGCTCAGCGCGACGGTCTTGCCGAATCCATACGCGTTCTTCATGGCCAACTCCGTGTGTGCAGCGGGTGCGCGAATTTACTCCTGCGGCGGCGCCGGGCGGGGTAGGTACCCGTTCCCGGCGGGTTGGCGTCAAGACGGAGAACGCGGCGCTTCGGTGCCGAGCACGCGCCGCTTCGCCGCTTCGTACTCGGCCGCCAGCCGGTTGACGAGCTCGGCGGCGGTCGGCACGTCGTGGATCTGGCCTGTCCCCTGGCCGGCACCCCAGATGTCCTTCCAGACCTTGCTGCGATGGCTGCCGCCGCTGCCGAAGCTCATCAGGCTCTTGTCGGCCTGCGGCAGGTTGTCGGGGTCGAGCCCCGCGCGCTCGATGCTCGAACGCAGGTAGTTGCCGTGCACGCCGGTGAAGAGGTTCGTGTAGACGATGTCCTCGGCGCGCGCGTCGATCAGCGCCTGCTTGTATTCGGGCGAGGCGTTCGCCTCGCGCGTCGCGATGAAGCGCGTACCGATGTAGGCGAGATCGGCACCGAGCGCCTGCGCGGCGAGGATCGATGCGCCCCCGGCGATCGCGCCCGACACGATGATCGTGCCGTCGTAGAAGGCGCGCACCTCGGGCACCAGCGCGAACGGCGACAGCCGCCCGGCGTGCCCGCCGGCGCCGGTGCACACGAGGATCAGCCCGTCGACGCCGGCCGCGAGCGCGCGCCTGGCGTGCGCGATGTTGGTGAC
>JBKBSH010000049.1:1959-7967 GCA_046291795.1 Burkholderiaceae bacterium
TCCGGCGCCGGTGCACACGAGGATCAGCCCGTCGACGCCGGCCGCGAGCGCGCGCCTGGCGTGCGCGATGTTGGTGACGTCGTGGAAGACCAGCCCGCCATAGCCGTGCGCGGCTTCGACGACCGCGTCGGGGGCGCGTAGCGACGTGATCTGGATCGGCACCCGGTACTTCACCGCGAGGTCCAGATCGTGCTGCAGCCGGTCGTTCGACGAGTGAACGATCTGGTTGACCGCGAACGGCGCGACCTTGCGCTCGGGGTGTGCGCGCCGGTACGCGTCCAGCTCGGCCGTGATTCGCGCGAGCCACTCCTCGAGCACGTGCGCCGGCCGCGCATTGAGCGCCGGGAAACTGCCGACGATCCCGGCCTTGCACTGCTCGATCACGAGCTCCGGGCCGGAAACGATGAACATCGGCGCGCCGATGACGGGCAGCGCGAGGCGGTCGTGCAGCAGGGCGGGCAGGGTCAAGGCAGCACTCGAAAGTTACGTGGGTGGCGGTCCAATCCGTGCAAATCGGCGGATTGATTCACGCCAGAAGTCTGCGGGCAGCATCGTAGGAGCCGTACCGCGATCGGCCGGCGTGTCGTCCAGAAAGTGCCGAGCGGGCCAGCCCGTGGCGGACGATCGCAAGCCGCCCGTCGCACGCGGACGTGCCGCGTCGACGACTCGCGCCAGCTTTCCGCGCGGTTCGCGCCGAGCGGCGCGATCGAAAGGCCGTCTCGATGATCGATCGCGCCGTGACCGCGCCGGCCATCGCGCACGGCGTTGGCGGCACGACATTGCGCCTTCCAGCGGCACCAGCGGCCGCGCACTACGCACGGTCCGCGACGCAAATGCGGTTCTTGCCCCCGCGCTTGGCCCGGTAACAGGCGGCATCGGCCGCTTCGAACGCCGCCGCCGCGGCGCTGTCTCCGCTTCCGGGTTCGAGCCGCGCCACGCCGATGCTCGCGCTCACGCGCAGTGAGCGCCCCTGCCAAGGCAGTTCGAAGGCGCAAATCGCTCTCAACAGTCGCTCAGCCACCGCGACCGCGGCCTCACCATCCATATTGCGCAGCAGCACGACGAATTCGTCGCCGCCGACTCGCGCAACCCGGTCCTCGGGTCGTGTGCAGCCAATCATCGCCTGGGCCAGACCCCGAAGCAGCGCGTCGCCAGCCTCGTGCCCTGCAGTGTCGTTGACGAACTTGAATCCGTCCAGGTCGATCGCAAGCACGCTGTGACTGAGCAGCGCCCCGCCACCGGGATGACACCACCGCGCCAGATCGCGTTGCACAGCTCGCCGGTTCAGCAGACCCGTCAGCGGATCGGTCAGCGCGAGCGTCTCGGCAGTGCGACGATCGCGATCAAGCACCGCGGCGGCGCGTCGCGCCGCCGCGGTCACAGTGACGCCGATCGTGGCTCCGAGCGCGAGCAGTCCGAGACCCAAGGCTACGATGGTGCCTTGTATCCGCTCGTGTTCGCGCTGCGTGCTGGCCAGCGCCTCGTTCAGCCGCCGCTCCTGCAGGCTCACCAGTTGGCGCAGCGTGCGGTCCACGCTGCGCTGGCTTTGGAAGACTGCGTCGTCGTGCAGCAGGTGGCGCGCCCGGGCATCCTCGCCGAGCAACAGCGCTTCGACGATTGGAAGCTGTTGCTCGCTCAGTCGCGTGGCTTCGCGCAGCACCTTCGCCAGCGTCTCGCGAGATTCGGAATCCAGCGCCAGGCTTTCGAGCTCCGCTCGCTCCTTCTCGAAGACCGAGCGCTGCGCCTCGAACAACCGTGCATCGGGTTCGCGCTCGAACACATCGGGCTGGAGCGCCATGCGCATCATCAGCAGCATGCGCCCTTGAACCGCAACCTTCATTTCGTAGGCGTCGAGCGCGGCGGGCACGGTCGTCAGCACCGTGGTCGACATCGCTGCGGCGGTGTGCTGCACGGCGACGAGCGCGACCCACGCCAGCACGAACTGCAAACCGAGCAGCAGCGCGACCCCGACGGCGACCAGACCAGCAAGCCTCAGCCGGCGCGACAGGACCAGCCGCAGCCCGCGAATGGCCTCTTCTACGGAAAGGCGCATGGCTGAGACGGGATAGGCGGCCGTGTTGAAAAGGACGCAACCTGGCAGATGGTGCTGACCTGCATATGCGGCCTTTCGGCTTGGCGCCCGCGTAGGTTAAGCGAAACGATCGCTCGGTCAATCGCCGTAACCGCACTCAAATTCGACGGGTTTTCCCTCCGGTCGCCTTCTTGGCCGCCACCTCTTCGACAAAGGAATCAGGCCTCGCCCGACGTCCAGCACGGACCGCCATCCAGGGCCGGCCGTCGGCCGGACTCGGCGCGTACGCACCTGCGCGGCGGCATGCGCTTCGCCAACTGCCGGGTCACGCTTTGTCGTACGCGCCGCCTTCGCGGCCCTTCGGGGCGCGCACCGACCGCTGCTTTTTGCGGCCGTCTACCCCTGTGCGAAAGTACCGGGCCCAGTGCTCGGCTCTTCGCCGATTGCGCGCCATGTGCTGCCACGGCCGCAGGTGCGTTTCTGCCAACGCATCGTCGGCGTACCGCGTACGGCCGGCATACCCGCCCATTGTCAACATCGGCGCGGGCGTCCCGCACCATGGGCCGTGCGGGTGGCGCAGTAGTGGGTGGCGCCGATTTCCGACTCAACGCTGCGGCTTGGCCGCTTGGGTCGGTTTTCTCAAACCATCGTCCGGAACCCCCGCGTTGCGACGGCTCGCGCACATTCAGTGCGGACTTGCGTGCGGTTGGCGCGGTGCGGGCGGTGCGCCAAGCCGTCCTCCATGCGATCCTACGGTCTCTGCAGACGTTCGCTCATCCGCACCCCATGTCCGACCTCAACGACCCCCGCGTTCTGTTTGCCGCCGAGCGCACGCTGCTCGCATGGAACCGCACGAGCCTGAGCCTGATGGCCTTCGGTTTCGTGATCGAGCGCTTCGGGCTGTTTCTGCGGTACGTCTCGCACACGCCCGGCACGCCGCTGGCGGGCGCGGTCGACCGCGCGTCGTTCTGGATCGGGATCGGTTTCGTCGCCCTCGGCGCGCTCACGGCGGTGATGTCGATCGTGCAGTACCGCGTCGCGCTGGCGTCGCTGCGGCCGGTCGAGATCCCGCCCGGCTACCAGACGTCGGTCGGCATCTGGCTCAACGGGCTGATCGCGCTGCTGGGCGTGGCGCTGATCGCGTACCTCGCCGCGACGTGAGCCTGGCCACTCGCTCGATGGTCGCGATCGCCGACGGACTGACGCTCGCGCGCAAGCGCTGACCGCGATCCGCAGGACGTCGGCATAATCGCCGCGGAGGTCCATGCCGCGGCTGCTGCGCCATACGATCCTTTCGATCCGCGACCTCGCGGTCAGCGCGGGGCCGTTCGTCGCGCTCGCGCTCGTGCTGCTGTGGGGCGCGTACGCGCTTCTGGACCCGGCGCCGCCGAAGCGCGTGGTACTCGCCACCGGGCCCGAGCAAAGCGCCTACGCCGAGTTCGGCAAACGCTACGCCGAGCGGCTCAAGGGCCTCGGCATCGAGGTCGTGCTCATGGGCACGCAGGGCTCGGCCGAAAACCTCGCGTTGCTGCGCGACCCCGCGCAGAACGTCGATCTCGCCTTCGTCCAGGGCGGGTCCGGCGCCGCGGTGCTCGCCGTCGACGAGGACAGCCATGGCGTGCCGCTCGTTTCGCTCGGCAGCCTGTTCTACGAGCCGGTGTGGCTGTTCTACCGCGAAGACTCGGCGCGACGACAGAGCAAGAGCGCGACGCTGTCGCACCTGTCGCAGCTCGCCGGCTGGCGCGTGAACATCGGCGCGCCGGGCAGCGGCGCGCCGCCGCTGTGGGCCAAGCTGCTGCACGCCAACCGCATCGACGCGGCGTCGATCCGCCAGAGCCAGCTCGCGCCGACGCCGGCGGTGGTCGCGTTCCTCGCGGGCGAACTGGACGCGCTGCTGATGGTTTCGGCGCCCGAATCGCCGCTCGTGCAGATGCTGCTGCAAACGCCCGGCGTGAAGCTGTTCGACTTCGCACAGGCCGAGGCGTACTCGCGGCGGCTGCCTTTCCTGAGCGCACTGAAGCTGCCGCGCGGCGTCGTCGATCTGGCGAAGGACATCCCGCCGGCGGACGTGCAGTTGATCGCGCCGACGTCGTCGCTGGTCGCGCGCGAATCGACGCATCCGGCGCTGATCCAGCTCTTCGTGCAGGCCGCGCAGGCGGTGCACGGCGACACCGGCTGGTTCGCGCGCGCCGGCACGTTCCCGTCGGCGCTCAACGTCGAGCTTGCCCTCGCCGCCGAAGCGGCGCGCTACTACCGCAGCGGGCCGCCGCTGCTGCAGCGGTACCTGCCTTTCTGGCTCGCCAACCTGATCGACCGCATGTGGGTCGCGCTGGTATCGATCGTCGCGGTGCTGATCCCGCTGTCGCGGATCGTCCCGCCGTTGTACGAGTTCCGCATCCGCTCGCGGATCTTTCGCTGGTACGGCCAGCTGCGCGAGATCGAAGACGAGCTGGGGCGGCGCACGACGCCGCCCGCCGAGCTCGCCAAGGAACTCGACGCGCTCGATGCCAAGGTCGAACGGATCAATGTGCCGCTGTCGCACGCCGACGAGCTGTACGCGCTGCGCTCGCACATCGGCCTGGTGCGCGCGCGGCTGCGGCACGCGGCGGGTTGACGCGGCGCTTTCGATCGGCGCGGCACCGGCCCAGCCGCCGCCCCGCGGGGGTCAGACGTCGATGTTGCCCGCGTACAGCGCGTTCGACTCGATGAACGCGCGGCGCGGTTCGACTTCGTCGCCCATCAGCGTCGTGAAGATCTGGTCGGCGCCGATCGCGTCCTCGATCTGCACGCGCAGCATGCGCCGCACCTTCGGGTCCATCGTCGTTTCCCACAGCTGCTCGGGATTCATCTCGCCGAGGCCTTTGTAGCGCTGGCGGCTGACCGCGGACTCGGCTTCCTTCATCAGCCAGTCCATCGCTGCGCGGAAGTCCGAAACGGGCGCTTCCTTCTGCCGGTCGCCGCTGCCGCGCACGATCCGCGCGCCTGCGCCGATCAGCCCCTTGAAGGTCCTGGCGGCGCTGGCGAGCGCGGCGTAGTCGGCGCCGTGCACGAACTCGGCGTCGATCGTGCTGGCCTTGACGTTGCCGTGATGGCGCCGCTCGATGCGCAGCCGGTGCTTGTCGGTCTTGTCGTCGTGCTGCGCGTAAACGCGCACGGTGTGGTTGCCCATGGCCTGCGCGAGTTCGTGCGCCGACCGTTCGGCGCCGGCCGCGTCGTCGAGGTTCAGTTCCGTGCCGGCCATGATCGCGCGCAGCGCACCCGCGTCGATCACGCGCGTGAGCCGCTGCACGACGGCGTCGGCAAGCAGGTACTGGCGCGCCAGCTCTTCGAGCGCGCCGCCTTCGATCGGTGCGGCGTCGGCCGCCGGATACAGCTTCGCGTCCTTCAGCGCGAGCGACACCATGTACTGCGCGAGCTCGTGGTCGTCCTTGAGATACCGCTCGTCCTTGCCGTGCTTGACCTTGTACAGCGGCGGCTGCGCGATGTAGATGTGGCCGCGCTCGACGAGCTGCGGCATCTGCCGGTAGAACAGCGTCAGCAGCAGCGTGCGGATGTGCGCGCCGTCGACGTCGGCGTCGGTCATGATGATGATGCGGTGATAGCGCAGCTTCTCGATGCTGAAGCCCTCGGCCGAATCGGGCGTGCCGATGCCGGTGCCGAGCGCGGTGATCAGCGTGGCGATCTGCTCGCTCGAGATCAGCTTGTCGAACCGCGCCTTCTCGACGTTCAGCACCTTGCCGCGCAGCGGCAGCACGGCCTGGAACTTGCGGTCGCGCCCCTGCTTGGCCGAGCCGCCCGCGGAGTCGCCCTCGACGATGAAAAGCTCCGCCAGCGCGGCGTCTTTCTCCTGGCAGTCGGCGAGCTTTCCGGGAAGCCCGACGCCGTCGAGCACACCCTTGCGCCGGGTCATCTCGCGCGCCTTGCGCGCCGCCTCCCGCGCCCGCGCGGCTTCGACGATCTTGCCGCAGATGATCTT
>JBKBSH010000049.1:8064-9940 GCA_046291795.1 Burkholderiaceae bacterium
TTCGCGTCGGCCGGCCGCTCGAGCAGGAAGGTCTCGAGCGCATGGGCGACGACCTCCTCGACGGCCGGCCGCACTTCGCTGGAGACGAGCTTGTCCTTGGTCTGCGACGAGAACTTGGGCTCGGGCACCTTGACCGACAGCACGCACGCGAGCCCCTCGCGCATGTCGTCGCCGGTGGTCTCGACCCTGGCCTTCTTCGCGAGCTCGTGATCCTCGATGTACTTGTTCAGCACGCGAGTCATCGCCGCGCGCAGCGCCGTCAGATGCGTTCCGCCGTCGCGCTGCGGGATGTTGTTGGTGAAGCACAGCACGTTTTCGCTGTAGCCGTCGTTCCACTGCATCGCGACCTCGACGCCGATCGTCGCGCCGTTGACCCGGGCTTCGCCGCTCGCGTGGAAGATGTTCGGGTGCAGCGGGTTCTTCGCCTTGTTGATGTACTCGACGAAACCCTTGACGCCGCCCGAGAAGGCGAAGTCCTCCTCCTTGCCCTGACGCTGATCCGCGAGCTTGATGCGGACGCCGTTGTTCAGGAAAGACAGCTCGCGCAGCCGCTTGCTCAGGATCTCGTAGTGGAACTCGACCTTGCCGAAGATCTCGTCGTCGGGAAGGAAGTGGACCTCGGTGCCGCGCTTGTCGGTTTCGCCGATCACCTTCATCGGCGACACCCGGACGCCGTCGACGGTCTCGACGATCCGATCGTGCACGACGCCGCGCCTGAACTCGAGGTAGTGCACCTTCCCGTCGCGCCGGACCGTGAGCCGAAGCCATCTGGACAGCGCGTTGACGCACGAGACGCCGACGCCGTGCAGGCCGCCCGACACCTTGTAGCTCGTCTGGTTGAACTTGCCGCCGGCGTGCAGCTCGGTCAGCGCGATTTCGGCGGCGCTGCGCTTCGGATCGTGCTTGTCGTCGAACTTGATGTCGGTGGGGATACCGCGGCCGTTGTCGATCACCGAAATCGAGTTGTCGGTGTGGATCGTGACGACCATCTCGTCGCAGTAGCCGGCGAGCGCCTCGTCGATCGAATTGTCGACGACCTCGAACACCATGTGGTGCAGGCCGGTGCCGTCCTGCGTGTCGCCGATGTACATGCCCGGCCGCTTGCGAACCGCCTCCAAACCTTCGAGGATCTGGATCGACGCGGCGCCGTAGTCGTTGGCCGGCGCGCCGACCGTCGGCTGAGCGGCGCCCGCGACGTCGGACTGCGGGGGGAGACTCTCTGGAACTGCTGCCATTGCTTTCCTTGGTTCGGCCCCTCTCCCTTTGCCCCTCTCCCTCGAGGGGAGAGGGGAACGGGATCGCGAGGCGTAGCCTCGATGATCTAGATGCGCATCGGCATCACGACGTACTTGAACTTGTCCGACCCCGGCATCGTGATCAGCGCGCTGCCGAGCGCGTCGCCGAGCGCGAACCTCACCTGCTCGTTCTTCAGATTCTGGAGCACTTCGAGCAGATATCTGACGTTGAACCCGATGTCGAGCGGCTCTCCGGCGTAGTCGATCTCGATTTCCTCCTGCGCCTCTTCCTGGTCGGCGTTGGTCGAGGTGATCTTCAGGCTGCCGGGCGTGAGCATCATCCGGACGCCCTTGAACTTGTCGGTCGTCAGGATCTCCGCACGCTGCAGCGCGGCCATCAGCGCCTCGCGGCCGATCAGGAAGGTCTTCGAGTTGTTGACCGGGATGACCTTCTGGTAATCGGGAAACGTTCCTGCGACGAGCTTGGAGATCAATTCGATCGCATCGAAACCGAACTTGACCTGGTTCGGCGCGATCTGAACCCGAACGGGGTCTTCGGTGTCCGGCAGCAGCCGCGACAGTTCGAGGACCGTCTTGCGCGGGATGATCGCCTCGATCCTCGGCGAGCTCGTGTCCTTGGT
>JBKBSH010000514.1:0-838 GCA_046291795.1 Burkholderiaceae bacterium
GTCCGCCAGCAGGACGCTGGCCTCAACGGCGAAGACCCGCGCCAGCATGACCCGCGCCCTTTCGCCGCCCGAAAGGGTGAGGATGTTTCGCGTGGCGAAGGCCGTAGCGTCGGTGCGCTCCATCGCCTCGTCGACGATGGCGCTGTCGCATTCGCCCATGCGCGTCGGGTCGCTGACGCCGTGGGGATAGCGGCCGAGCGCCACGACGTCACGCGCGTTGAGCGGCCAGTGGACCGTGTGCCCCTGAGGCAGGTAGGCGATGCGGCGGGCGCGGTCACGCGGCGCCAATTGCGCCGCGTCGCGGCCATCGATGGTGAGCGTGCCGGTGGACGGCGCCAGTCCGGCGAGTGCGCGCAGCAGGCTCGTCTTGCCGGCGCCGTTCGGCCCGATCAGCGCCACCATCCGGCCCGGCGCGAGGGAGAAGGAGACGTTGCGAACGACCATCTTGTCGCCGTAGGCAACCGAGAGACTGTTGGCGACGAGGCTTGGCCGGGACGGCGCGTTCATGTCACGCCCCCGGCAAGGCTGCGGCGTTCCCGCACGATGAGATAGAGGAAGAACGGCACGCCGATGATCGCCGTCAACACCCCCACCTTGATGTTGGTGGTGGAGGGGATGATCCGCACGGCGATGTCGGCGCTGAGCAGCAGCGCCGCGCCGGCAAGGCCGCTGGGCGCCAGCAGGCGCGCCGGATCATAGCCGACCAGCGGGCGCATCAGATGTGGCGCGACGAGCCCGATGAAGGAAATGGTGCCGGCGACCGCCACGGAGCCGCCAACGCCGAGCGCCACGCCTGCGATGACCAGGAGGCGCAGGCGCGACACCGCGACGCCGAGGC
>JBKBSH010000515.1:0-830 GCA_046291795.1 Burkholderiaceae bacterium
ATTCGGCGGCGACTGCCCCATCGGCAGCCTTGGCCAGGAGGTGGGACGCCGCGCGGCTTGACCCTGCCGCCATCATCAGTGCCACGCAGCCCCGTTCGAAGAGTGGCGCGCAAGCTGCCTGAACGGTGAGCGGCAGTCCCTGGCCGCTGAAGGTCTCCGGCACATCCATGCCCAGCCAGCCGGCTTGCGCGTATTGGCGATAGGCGTCGGCAAAGCCTTTCGGTGTGCGGACGCGGCCGTCCGTCACATCGCAGCCCTGGCGATCGCCGATCGTGTTCAGCGGCTCAAGCACACGCTCGGCGAAAGCGGCGGCCTCATCGATGATCGCCTCGATTGTCTCGTCATCGCAATCGGGGTGCAATGCCTGGACCCGCTTCCAGCCGGGCGTGACCTGAAGAAGCTGTGTGGTCCGTGCCGCCTGTCGCGCAAAAGCTGACATGCGGGTCACTTCGGCTGCATGCGGATCGCCCCGTCGAGGCGAATGACTTCGGCGTTCAGATACTGGTTCTCGATACAGAAGCGGACAGCATCCGCATATTCCGTCGGGTTCCCGAGGCGCGAGGGATAAGGAATGGCAGCGGCCAGGCTCTGTTGCACCTCGGTGGGCATGGATTGCAGCAGCGGCGTGGCGAATATGCCCGGCGCGATGGTGTTGACCCTGATGCCGAAGCGGGCGAACTCGCGCGCCGCCGGCAGGGCCATGGACACGATCGCGCCCTTGGAGGCCGAATAGGCCACTTGGCCGATCTGTCCATCGGTCGCTGCGACCGATGCCGTATTGACGATCGCGCCGCGCGCCTTGTCGTCAAGTTCGGGCAATCCCGCCATCT
>JBKBSH010000516.1:0-826 GCA_046291795.1 Burkholderiaceae bacterium
CGAGCAGGTGCATGTGACCTTTCCGCAGCGGCTGGGCGAGGCGATGCTGGCGGCCCATGTGCGCCGGCTGGTGCATGTCAGTGCGCTGGGCGCCGATCCCGCCGGGCCATCCCTCTACCAGCAAACCAAGGGCGAGGGCGAAGCCGTGCTGCAGCAGATTGCCACGGCCGGCTTGGCCTTGACCGTACTGCGGCCCAGTGTCATCTTTGGCGCCGAGGACCGCTTCCTGAACCTGTTCGCGCGGCTGCAGCGCAGCCTGCCGCTGGTACCGCTGGCCGGGGCGGATGCGCGCTTTCAGCCGGTGTGGGTCGGCGACGTCGCGCAAGCCATCGTCACCTGCCTGCAGCGCGACGACACCGTCGGCAGCACCTTCGAGGCGGTCGGCCCGGAGGTCTGGACGCTGGCCGACCTGGTGCGGCTGGCCGGACGGCTGAGCGGTCACCCGCGGCCGGTGATCGGCCTGCCGCGGGCATTGGGCTATTTCCAGGCGCTGCTGATGGAGCTGATGCCGGGCGAGCCGCTGCTGAGCACCGACAATCTGCGCTCGATGGAGGTGGACAACGTCGCCAGCGGCACCCTGCCGACCCTGGCCGACCTGGGCCTGACCCCGAGCGCGGTGGAGCCGGTGGCGGCCCGTTACCTGGACCTGGACGGGCCGGCCGATCCCCTGATTGCGATCCGCCGCACCGCGCATCAACGCCGGTAAAAAAGGGGGCCGCCGCCCTCACCCCGAGCGGCGGCCCATCGCTCTCCCCAGCTCAAAACTTGCGGCTGTACTGCACGCCAAAACCATTCTGGTGCATGCCGATGCGCGTGCCGGTCGGGT
>JBKBSH010000517.1:0-823 GCA_046291795.1 Burkholderiaceae bacterium
CGCCGAACGGCTCGTCGAGAAGAAGCACGTCCGGTTGCATGACAAGTGCCCGAGCGATCCCGACGCGCTGACGCATGCCTCCGGACAGCTGACGGGGGAGCTTGCTCTCGAAGCCGGAGAGATCGACTGCGGCAATCGCCTTTTTGGCCCGTGCCTCCCGTTCGGATCTCGGGATCCCGGCGAGTTCGAGCCCGAAAGCAACATTCTCGATGACGGTGAGCCAGGGAAAGAGGTTAAAGGCTTGCCACACCGTGGACATGGCCGGGCGCTCCGCGGCCTCGCCGTTTGCGATCCTGATGAATTTCAACAGCCCGCGCGAAGGCGTGAGAAAGCCGCGCGCGATCTGCAGCAACGTGCTCTTGCCGCAGCCGGACGGTCCGATGATTGCCGAAACCTTCCCGGGCAGGAAGCGACAGGTTACGCCCGAGAGCGCCACCGTTGCCTCTCCTGACGCTCCCGAAAAGGTGAGACCGATGTCCCGGCATTCGATGGCAATCGCGGGATCGGTCATCAGGGGGTCAGCCGAATGGATTGCTCTTCGCAAGGGCCTGATTGGCCTCAATGGCCGGCGACAGATCGAACAGCTGGTCCTCCTTGACGGTGCCGCTCACCATTTTCATTGTCTCGTTCCAGAATCGGCCCTGCGCCATGCAGGAGGGAATGTTCGGCATGCCGTCCTCTGTGAACCATGTCCAACGCGGAGCGGCCGCCTCGATCAGCGCCGGCGGGACCTTGGTGGCATCTGACACGATCTTGATGATGTCCGGATCTTTGCTTGCCGCGGCCTTGTTGAAGATACGACCCGCATAGGTGTGCGCCATGG
>JBKBSH010000518.1:0-796 GCA_046291795.1 Burkholderiaceae bacterium
GACGCTGCTGCAGCGCGCCGCGGCCGAGGCCGCCGAGGCGCAGGCGGCGCAGCCGCTGCAGCCGCAGCGCTGGCTGGTGGCCAGCCACGGCATGGCGCAGTGGGTGCAGCAGGCGCTGGCGCAGCGCGACGGCGTCTGCGCCGGGCTGGCGTGCCTGCTGCCGGCGCAGTGGCTGTGGCAGACCTACCGCGCCGTGCTCGGCGAGGCCGCGGTGCCGGAGGAGGCACCGCTGGACCGCGGCCCGCTGCGCTGGCGCCTGTGGCGGCTGCTGCCGACGCTGGCGCAGCAGGCGGACGCGACGGTCTTCGCCCCGCTGATCCACTACCTGGGCGACGGCGACCCGCTGCGGCGCGCGCAGCTGGCGCGGCGCGTGGCCGACCTGTTCGACCAGTACCAGATCTACCGGCCCGACTGGCTGGCCGACTGGGCCGCCGGACACGACCGCCTGCGCGACGCCGAGGGCCGCGTGCGCGAGTTGCCCGACGACGAGCGCTGGCAGCCGGCGCTGTGGCGGCGGCTGCGCGCGGATGCCGAGGCCCAGGGCCACCGCTGGGCCAGCCGCTGCGACATCCACGCCGCGTGGCTGCAACGCATGCGCACCGCGTCCACCTGCCCGCTGCCGGCGCACGAGCCGCCACGGCTGACGGTGTTCGGCGTCAGCGCCCTCACGCCCGACGTGCTGCAGGCGCTGCAGGCGGTGGCGCGCTGGCGCGCGGTGGCGGTCTATGTGCTGAACCCGGCGCGCACCGACTGGTTCGACCGTGACGGCGCGCGCACCGGCCACCCGCTGCTGGCC
>JBKBSH010000519.1:0-789 GCA_046291795.1 Burkholderiaceae bacterium
CGGCCGTGCCGCGCACCAATGGATGAAATTCAAGAGGGAATCGATATGGGCTGGTTGACCACGCTGCTGATCGTGATCCAGGTACTGTGCGCGATCGCGATCATCATCCTCGTGCTGCTTCAGCACGGCAAAGGCGCCGACATGGGCGCCGCTTTCGGCAGCGGCGCCTCCGGCAGCCTGTTCGGTGCGACGGGCTCGGCGAACTTCCTTTCGCGCAGCACGGGCATCCTGGCGGCGGTGTTCTTCGTCGCCACGCTCGGGCTCGCCTACTCGGCGACCGCGGTGCGCGCACCGAAGCCCGAGGGGGGCGTGATGGGCACGATGCAGAAGATCGATGCCGGCAAGGATGCGGCGAAGGACGGCGCCGCTGCCGCGCCGAAGGGCGACGGCGGCAAAGCCGCTGACATCCCGCGTTGAACGCGGCACGCGCATCGGTTCGAGTAGAATCCGCGCGATTTGCCGACGTGGTGGAATTGGTAGACACACCATCTTGAGGGGGTGGCGGCGCAAGCCGTGTGAGTTCGAGTCTCACCGTCGGCACCAGATCCGCGCAGATCCCGCGCCGTCGCGGGACGCGTTCAGGTCGATCGGCGGCGCGCGCCGAAACCGCGACGCCGCACCCGTGAACAAGCCAGACAGCGACTGCACCAGGAAGCACAACGGTCAGCATGGATCTCGAGTCTTACGTACCGGTTCTGCTGTTCATCCTGCTCGGCGTCGCGGTGGGCGTCGGCCCGCTCGTCGTCGGCGTGCTGCTCGGGCCGCGCAATCCGGATCCCGAAAAGCTCT
>JBKBSH010000520.1:0-481 GCA_046291795.1 Burkholderiaceae bacterium
CAGCTCATGCAGCGCTTTGCTTCGGCCACCACCTGCTGGTCATTCAAGGGCTCGAGACGTTCCTCGAAGTTGCCGAGCGCCTCTTCCTTCGTCAGATGGACGATCTTGCGTTTGTTGCGCGGCGTGTATTGGAAGTGACCGAGGAACAGCTCGGTATGCGGGATGATGTAGCGATCGGCGCGGTTGTCGAAGTTGTGGATGATGTCCTTGGATTCCGACGAGCCACGCATCGGGCCATGGACCTCATGGAATTCGATGCCTTTTTCGTGATACTTGCGCAGCAGGTCGAAATAATGCACGTCGATCTTCGGCCGCTTGCCGACTTCGAGGCCTTGCAAGTACTGATCGATGCCGTCGGCGGCGATCGCGCCGTGGCCGATCGCGGTGGTCAAGAGGTGGGGACGGACCACGTCGCCGCCACAGAACACACCGGGCTTGCCTTGCACTTGATAATTGCGATCGGCAGAGACGCCGCCCTTGC
>JBKBSH010000520.1:491-784 GCA_046291795.1 Burkholderiaceae bacterium
TATTTTGGCCCTCGCCCGCGCCCCCCCCCTGGCTTTTGTCCACCGCGCCCCCCCCGGTTTTTTGGTGGGTGGGCCCCCTCGCCGAGACGATCAGATCGGCCGGTAGTTCCTTTTCAGTGCCTTCGATCGGCTTGATGTCGAGCTTGCCACCCACCATCTTGGCCTCGCATTGCTTGACGAGCAATGCGGTGGCACGGCCATCGGCACCTTTGATCACCTTGACCGGCATCCAGCCTTGCATGATTTCGATGCCTTCGGACTGGGCGTGCTCGATTTCATGCTTGCCATCATTC
>JBKBSH010000521.1:0-773 GCA_046291795.1 Burkholderiaceae bacterium
CCATGTCGTGCTCGACGATGAGAACCGTGACGCGCCAGCTCGCCACCAGCTCCTTCAGCAGCCGGGCCAGGGTGATGGACTCGCTCATCGAAAGGCCGGCCGCCGGCTCGTCGAGCAGCAGCACCGAGGGCCGTCCGACCAGCGCCAGCGACAGGTCCACCCGGCGCTGGTCGCCGTAGGAGATGTCGGCGGCGCGGCGATCGGCATGGGCCGCGAGGCCCAGCGCCTGCATCACCTCGATCGTGTTGTCGTGCTCCGCCGCCTGGGCGGCGAGTTCGATCTGCTCGCGCACCGTGAGGGCGGGGAAGATGTTGGTCTTCTGGAACGAGCGGGCGAGGCCTGCCCGGCGCCGGGCGCGCGCCGACAGCGCGCTGATGTCGCGCCCCTGGCAGTGCACAGTGCCGCCGCTCGTCCCGCCGCGTCCGCACAGCACGTCCATCAGCGTCGACTTGCCCGCGCCGTTGGGGCCGATGAGGCCGCGAATCTCGCCCGGCCGCAGCGAAAGCGAGACATTGTCGAGGGCGGTGAAGCCGCCGTAGCGGCGGGTGAGGCCGATGCCTTCGAGGGCGGGGACGGTCATCTGAACCTCGCCTTGAGCCTGGAGACCAGGTCGGTGATGACCCCGCTGATGCCGTGCGGCAGCAGCACGGTGACGACGATCAGCGTGCCGCCGATGATGGCCGGCCAGTGCTCGGTGAAATCGCCGGCCGCATCCTTGAACAGAAAGAAGATGACGGCGCCGAGGGCCGGTCCCCAGATCGCCTGGGTGCCGC
>JBKBSH010000522.1:0-761 GCA_046291795.1 Burkholderiaceae bacterium
ACCGTCGTCATCAGCCCGCTGACGACGCCGAGCTTCTCGTGCAGCGGCTTGACCATCGGCGCGAGGCAGTTGGTCGTGCACGACGCGTTGGAGATCACCGTGTACGAACCCTTGAGCGTGCCGTGGTTGACGCCGTAGACGATCGTCGCGTCGACGTCCTTGCCGCCGGGCGCCGAGATGATGACCTTCTTCGCGCCGCCCTTCAGGTGCGCGCTCGCCTTTTCCTTGGTCGTGAACAAACCCGTGCACTCGAGCACGACGTCCACACCGAGCGATGCCCACGGCAGTTCGGCCGGATTGCGGGTGGCGAGCACCTTGATGCGGTCGCCGTTGACGACCATCGCATCGCCGTCGACGGCGACCGTGCCCGGAAACGGGCCGTGGACGGTGTCATGCCGGGTCAGATGGGCGTTGGTCTTCGGATCGCCGAGGTCGTTGATCGCGACGATCCGGATGTCGTGCTTCTTGCCGCCCTCGTAGTGCGCGCGCAGGACATTGCGGCCGATGCGGCCGTAGCCGTTGATGGCAACCTTGATGGTCATCGACGTTTCTCCTTGAGGATGAGTTCGCGGACGACCTGCGCGGCGTTGTCCGCCGTCAGGCCGAAGTGCTTGTAGACCGCGCTCGCCGGCGCCGACTCGCCGAAGCGGTCCACGCCGAGGACGGCGCCCGAGGCGCGCACGTACTTCCACCAGAAGTCGGTGACGCCGGCCTCGATCGCGAGCCGCGGCAGGCCCTCCGGAAGCACGCTCGTCTTGTAT
>JBKBSH010000523.1:0-751 GCA_046291795.1 Burkholderiaceae bacterium
AGCGCCGGGTTTTTTATTGCCAGCACCATAAAAAATCGGCGCTGGCAGGACGGCACAGCTACCGTCGGAATCAGGTCTTCTGAATGTTCGAAGCCTGCTTGCCCTTGGGGCCTTGGACGACGTCGAAGCTGACCTTCTCGCCTTCTTTCAGGGTCTTGAAACCCTGCATGTTGATTGCAGAAAAGTGCGCGAACAGATCTTCACTGCCATCGTCCGGGGTGATGAAACCAAATCCCTTGGAGTCGTTGAACCACTTGACGGTACCCGTTGCCATAAAACCTCTTTCCTAAAACGTGACCTAGAACGTGACATATCCGGTCATGCAGGTGCATCACCGGCGCCATGTTTGTGTAACAAGTTTCTCGACGGCAGGAAGGAGCCAAGCCGGTGAATCAGAGGCAAACGCACGGAGAAGCACGGTGACTCGGTAATGCTGGGACGAAGCTTGCAACAAACACGGCAGCCTTTTACTGAAGTTCATCGCCTCCGTCAAGCATTTTCGATGTTGCACGACAGCATCGACGGGCGCGCGCGGAGCTACGCCAAGAAAGGCTCAGACGGGGTTTTTCCCCGCTGATTCCCCAAAGGCAGCCGGGTTGTCAGCGGGACGATTCGCATTACAATCATTTCATGGTCACCCGCAAAAAGATTCTACCGAATGGCAACGTCGTCCTCGAACCTGAGCAGCAGATAGTCAAACCGCCACCTTTGTACAAGGTGGTGCTGCTCAATGTCGATTACACACCGATGG
>JBKBSH010000050.1:0-9892 GCA_046291795.1 Burkholderiaceae bacterium
CGCCGGCGCCGCGGCCGCCTTGCCCGCGGGGTCGATCGTCGCGATCACCTCGCCGGCGACGACCGTGCTGCCGTCCGGCTTGAGGATCGATGCCAGCACGCCCGCCGAAGGCGCCGGCACTTCGAGCACGACCTTGTCGGTCTCGATTTCGATCAACACCTCGTCGACCGCAACCGGGTCGCCTGGCTTCTTCTTCCACTGCAGCAGCGTGGCTTCCGCCACCGATTCCGAAAGTTGCGGGACTTTGACTTCGACGATGGACATTTCGGGGAGACTCCGAACTCTGCACGCGAAAAGACGCCGTCGCCGGTCGGCAGGCGTGCCGGCCGACGGTCGTCAGCTACTTGTTCAACACGATGCCCTTGAGCTTGGCGAACGCCGCGTCGATCAGCGCTTTCTGCTGCTCGAGGTGCTTGACGTAGTAGCCGACGGCAGGCGATGCGGACGCCGGACGCCCCGCGTAGCCGAGCTTCTGGCCGTCGCTCAGGTTCTCGAGCAGGTGGTGCTGCGCATAGAACCACGCGCCCTGGTTCTGCGGTTCGTCCTGGCACCAGATCACGTCGGTCGCGTTCGGGAACTTCTTCAGTTCGGCGGCGAGCGCCTTGTGCGGGAACGGGTAAAGCTGTTCGATGCGGATCACCGCGACGTCGTCGGCCTTGCGTTCGTCGCGCGCAGCGACGAGGTCGAAGTAGACCCTTCCCGAACAGGCGATCACGCGCCTGACCTTCTTCTCGTCCAGCGCCGCGCGCTCGCCGATGACCGTCTGGAACTCGCCGCGCGCCAGTTCGGCCAGATCGGAGGCGGCGTCCTTGTGCCGAAGCAGCGACTTCGGCGTCATGATCACGAGCGGCTTGCGCAGCAGCCGGATCATCTGCCGCCGCAGCAGATGAAAGATCTGCGCCGCGGTGGTCGGCTGCACGACCTGCATGTTGTTCTCGGCGCACAGCTGCAGGAACCGCTCGATGCGCGCGGACGAGTGTTCGGGTCCCTGCCCTTCGTAGCCGTGCGGCAGCATCAGCGTCAAACCCGACTGCCTGCCCCACTTGACCTCGCCGGACGAGATGAACTGGTCGATGACGACCTGAGCGCCGTTGGCGAAGTCGCCGAACTGCGCCTCCCAGATCACCAGCGCGTTCGGCTCGGCCGACGAGTATCCGTACTCGAAGGCGAGCACCGCTTCCTCGGACAGCACCGAGTCGATGACGAGGAACGGTGCCTGCTTGTCGGAAACGTTCTGCAGCGGAATGTAGGCGCCGGCGTCCCAGCGCTCGCGGTTCTGGTCGTGCAGCACCGCGTGCCGATGCGAGAACGTGCCGCGTCCCGAATCCTGGCCGGTGATGCGAACCGGGTAGCCGCTCGCCACCAGCGAAGCGAACGCGAGGTGCTCGGCCATGCCCCAGTCGACCGGCATCTTGCCTTCGCCCATCGCGCGCCGGTCCGCGAGCACCTTTTCGACCAGCGGGTGCAGCTTGAAGTTCGACGGCACGGTCGTGATCCGCTCCGCCAGCCGCTTCAGCTCGGCCATCGGCATCGACGTGTCGGCGTGGTCCGTCCACTTGCGGTTCAGGAACGGCGTCCAGTCGACCGCGTACTTGCTCTTGTAGTTGGTCAGCACGGGGTCGACCGTATGGCGTCCCTCGTCCATCGCCTGCCGGTAGGCCTTGACCATCTGCTCGGGCACCTCGGGCGCGAGCGTGCCCTGCGTGACCAGCTTGTCCGCGTACAGCTTGCGCGTTCCGGCGTGCTGCCCGATCTTCTTGTACATCAGCGGCTGCGTGACCGCCGGCGTGTCCTGTTCGTTGTGGCCGAGCCGGCGGAAGCAGACGATGTCGATCACGACGTCCTTCTTGAATTCCTGCCGGTATTCCATCGCGAGCTGCGCGCACAGAACGACCGCCTCGGGGTCGTCGCCGTTGACGTGCAGCACCGGCGCTTCGATCATCTTGACGACGTCGGTGCAGTACAGCGTCGAGCGCGTGTCGCGCGGATCCGACGTCGTGAAGCCGATCTGGTTGTTGATGACGATGTGCACCGTGCCGCCGGTCTTGTAACCGCGCGTCTGCGCGAGGTTCAGCGTCTCCATCACGACACCCTGCCCGGCGAACGCCGCGTCGCCGTGCACCAGCACCGGAAGCACTTTCTCGCGCTTCGCGTCGCCGCGCCGCTCCTGGCGCGCGCGTACCGAACCCTCGACGACCGGGTCGACGATCTCGAGATGCGACGGGTTGAACGCGAGCGACAAGTGCACCGGCCCGCCCGGCGTGGACACGTCGCTCGAAAAGCCCATGTGGTACTTGACGTCGCCCGCCGGCAGATCGGCCGCGGCCTTGCCTTCGAACTCCGCGAACAGTTCCTTCGGCATCCTGCCCAGCGTGTTCACGAGCACGTTCAGCCGCCCGCGGTGCGCCATGCCGATGACGATCTCCTCGACGCCGCGTTCGCCGGCGCGCTGGATCAGCTCATCCATCGCCGCGATGAAACTCTCGCCGCCTTCGAGCGAGAACCGCTTCTGGCCGACGTACTTGGTGTGCAGGAAGCGTTCGAGCCCTTCGGCCGCGGTCAGCCGCTCGAGGATGTGCCGCTTCTTCTCGGCGCTGAACGCGGGAGTCGAGCGGATCGGCTCGAGCTTCTGTTGCCACCAGCGTTTCTCGGCCGGGTCCGAGATATACATGAACTCGGCACCGATCGTTCCGCAGTACGTCTGGCGCAGCGCCTTGACGATGTCGCGCAACGTCATCTGTTCCTGGCCGAAGTACGTGTTCGTCGCCGAGAACGCGATGTCCATGTCGGCTTCGGTCAGGTCGTAGAAGGCCGGCTCCAGCTCGGGGATGTGCGGTCGCTCCTGGCGCTTGAGCGGGTCGAGGTCGGCCCAGCGCGAGCCGAGGAAACGGTACGCCGCGATGATCGACTGGACGTGGACCTGCTTGCGCGCGACCGACAGATCGGTCGGCGCGACCGTCGAACGCAGCTTGCCTTCCCTGGCGCGCAGCGCGAAGGACTCGACGATCGGCGCGTGCGCGACGTCGGGCGTGGCCGGCGAACCGTCGGCCGCCGGAACGAGCTGCATCTGGTCGAAGTACGCCCGCCACTTCTCCGGGACGGAGGCGGGATTGTCGAGGTAACGCTCGTAGAGCTCCTCGACGTACGGCGCATTGCCGCCGAACAGGTACGAGTTGACCAGGAACCGTCGCATCATTGTGCTGCACCTTTCAGGACGAGCTTCTCGTCAAAGAGGTCCGGACGCGGGCGAGCGCCACCGCGCATCCGGCGACCGCGATGCCGGATTCCGGCGTCGCGCATCGGGCCTTCGCCGCGCGTCGAATCGGCATCGATCCGGGCTGCACGGCGGTACGATGGTACCATCGCGACACATGCCGAGTCTCGAGCGCGGCGATCCTGCGAACACGCTGCAATCGAAGCGAGTCTGCGGCGAGTCAGCGCGTCAGGCCTCGTACCCGATCCGCCCAGCGATCGCCGCGCAAGAGATCAGACATGTCGCGTTTCGTGCGCATCGTGTCTTTCGGGCGCGTTTCGGGCGAGAATCGGCAAGGTGCAGAAGCGCTCGCGGGTGCGGCAAACATGCGGCTGCGTACGCGCTCGCTGCAGCCGAAAAAACGCCTCACACGATCATGAGCGGACACAGCCTGGATTTCGACGTCCTCATCGTCGGCAGCGGCCTTGCGGGATTGAGCACCGCGCTGCATCTGCCGCGCTCGCACCGGATTGCCATCATCACCAAGCGGTCCCTCGCGGACAGTGCCAGCGGCTGGGCGCAGGGCGGCATCGCAGCGGTGCTGCATCCCGAGGACGACTACGCTGCGCATGTGCGCGACACGCTCGTCGCAGGCGACGGCCTTTGCCATGAGCCCGCGGTGCGCTTCGCAGTCGAGCACGGGCCCGAGAGCGTCGCCTGGCTGCAATCGATGGGCGTGCCGTTTTCCCAGCGGGAAAACGGGCACATCCACCTCGCGCGCGAGGGTGGCCACAGCGCGCGGCGCATCGCCCACGTGGCCGATGCCACCGGCGCCGCCGTGCAGCGCGCGCTGATCGAACGGGTGCATGCATGCCCGAACATCACCGTGCTGGAGCAGCACATGCTCGTCGACCTCATCACCGGCGCGCGACTCGGGCTCGGGGCCGATCGCTGCCTCGGCGTGTACGCGCTCGACCAGGCAAACGATCAAGTCTTGACGCTGCGCGCTCCGCACACCGTGCTGGCCACGGGCGGCGCGGGCAAGGTCTACGTGTACACCACCAACCCCGATACCGCCACCGGCGATGGCATCGCCGCGGCCTGGCGCGCAGGCTGCCGCGTCGCCGACATGGAGTTCATCCAGTTCCACCCGACCTGCCTGTATCACCCGCACGCCAAGTGGTTCCTGATCTCGGAAGCCGTGCGCGGCGAAGGCGGCCGCCTCGTGCTGCCCGATGGCACGCGCTTCATGCCACGGCACGATCCCCGCGCAGAACTGGCGCCGCGCGACATCGTGGCCCGTG
The DNA here is from genome assembly GCA_046291795.1 of Burkholderiaceae bacterium. Classification (GTDB taxonomy): domain Bacteria; phylum Pseudomonadota; class Gammaproteobacteria; order Burkholderiales; family Burkholderiaceae_F; genus DSNY01. Next base: position 4,498 of record JBKBSH010000050.1, read on the forward strand.
CGATCGACTTCGAAATGAAAAGGCACGGACTCGATTGCGTGTACCTCGACATCTCGCACCGGAGCCCCGAGTTCCTGCACGAGCGCTTCCCGACCATTCTCGCGCGTTGCGCAGCGCTGGGCATCGACATCACGCGCGAGCCGATTCCTGTGGTGCCGGCGGCGCACTACACCTGCGGCGGCGTGGTCACGGATCTCGACGGTCGCACCGACATCGACGGCCTGTACGCGGTGGGCGAGGTCGCTTGCACTGGTCTGCACGGCGCCAACCGCCTCGCCAGCAACTCGCTGCTCGAATGCCTGGTGTTCGCGCGCGCGGCCGCCCGCCACATCGAGACCACCCCCCGGCCCATGCCGCCGCCGCTGCCTCTGTGGGACGACAGCCGCGTGACCGATGCCGACGAGATGGTGGTGGTCTCGCACAACTGGGCCGAACTGCGCCGCTTCATGTGGGACTACGTGGGCATCGTGCGCACCAGCAAGCGTCTGGACCGTGCCGCGCACCGCATCGCGCTGCTCATGAGCGAAATCCAGGAGTTCTACGCCCGCTTTCACGTCACGCGCGATCTGCTGGAGCTGCGCAACCTCGTGCAGGTGGCCGACCTCATCGTGCGCTCGGCGCAAAGCCGCCACGAAAGCCGCGGCCTGCATGCCAGCCGCGACTACCCGCGCCGGCTGCCGCGCGCGCTCGACACCGTGCTTGCGCCCGCGGGGTGAACTTCAACCCGCAGCCCACCGCGTACCGCGCGCAGCTCGACTCCGGAATCGGCCTGCCGAAGTGCCCCCCGCGGTTTCCCGCGGACTCGGGCGTGACGTTGCACCTGCAGACCGGCAAGCCGGCACGCTCCGGCCGACCCGCGCGCCAAAGCAGCCGTACGGCGGGCGCGCGGTCGATGCGACTTACCTTATCCTCGCCGCATGACGATTGACCTTTCTTCCCCCGAAGCGGTCGCGGCGCTGGCGCGCGAAGATGCGGCGCGAGCACTGGCCGAGGACGTGGGCGCGGGCGACCTCACTGCCGCTCTGGTGCCCGCGCAGCGACGCGTGCGCGCGCACATCCTCGTGCGCGAGGAAGCCATCCTCTGCGGCGCGCCGTGGGTCGACGCCACGGTGCGCGCGCTCGATCCGGGCGCCGAGTTGCGCTGGCAGGTGGCTGAAGGCGCACGCTGCGCGGCCGGAACCGTGGTCGTCCACGTCGAGGGCGACGCGCGCGCGCTGCTGAGCGCGGAGCGCACCGCGCTCAATTTCCTGCAACTGCTAAGCGGGGTCGCGACGAAGACCGCCCGCTTTGTCGCCGCCGTGGCCGGCACGCGCGCGAAGATCGTCGATACCCGCAAGACGCTGCCCGGGTTGCGGCTGGCGCAGAAGTACGCGGTGCGCGTCGGCGGCGGCACGAATCACCGCATCGGCCTGTTCGATGCGGTGCTGATCAAGGAAAACCACATTGCCGCCGCCGGTGGTATCCGGCCGGTGCTGCAAGCGGCACGGGCGCTGCAGCCCCAGGCAGCCTTCGTGGAGATCGAGGTCGAGACGCTCGCACAACTGACCGAGGCACTGGACGCCGGAGCGCGCATGATCCTGCTCGACAACATGGACCTTGCAACGCTGACCGAGGCAGTGCGCATCAACGCGGGCCGCGCGGTGCTGGAGATCTCCGGCGGCGTGACCTTCGGCGACCTGCACGCGCTGGCCGGCACCGGGGTGGACCGGATCTCCATCGGCGCCCTCACCAAGGACGTGCAGGCGATCGATTATTCGATGCGATTCGAGGAATACTGACCCATGGGCTCCATCGTCGAGATCGAATACGAACAGCCCTTCTGCAGCACGCGCCACGCCTGGGCGCGGGTGCCGGCGGAACCTGCGCCGCACGAGCGCGCCGCGCTCAAGGAGCGGATCCGCGCGCTGCTCAGGGCGCAAGACGCGGTGATGGTCTCGCACTATTACGTGCATCCGGATCTGCAGGACCTGGCCGAGGACACCGGCGGCATCGTCAGCGACTCGCTGGAGATGGCGCGCTTCGGGCGCGAGCATCCTGCGCACACGCTGGTCGTCTGCGGGGTGCGTTTCATGGGTGAGACGGCCAAGATTCTGAGCCCAGACAAGCGCGTGCTCATGCCCGATCTTGACGCGACCTGCTCGCTCGACCTCGGCTGCCCGAGCGGTGCCTTCGGCGCGTACTGCGATGCCCACCAGGATCGCACCGTGGTCGTGTATGCCAACACCAGCGCGGCGGTGAAGGCGCGCGCCGACTGGGTGGTGACATCGAGCTGCGCGCTGGACATCGTGCGGGCCCTGAAAGACAAGGGTCACAAAATCCTCTGGGCACCGGACAGACATCTGGGTACCTACATTCGCGAACAAACCGGTGCGGACATGCTGCTGTGGCATGGGTCCTGCGTGGTGCACGACGAGTTCAAGGCCTTCGAGCTGCACGCACTCATGCGCGAGCACCCCGATGCCAAGGTGCTGGTGCACCCGGAAAGCCCCGCAGCCGTAGTGGCGCTGGCCGATGTGGTGGGCTCGACCTCGGCCATCCTCAGGGCGGCGCGGCAGATGGACGCGAGCGAGTTCATCGTCGCTACCGACACTGGCCTGCTGCACAAGCTGCGCGCGCAGAATCCGGGCAAGGTTTTCATCGAGGCACCCACGGCCGGACGCAGCGCCACCTGCAAGAGTTGCGCACATTGCCCGTGGATGGCGATGAACAGCCTGGCGGGCGTGGCCCGCGTGCTGGAAACGGGCGCCAACGAAGTCTCGGTCGATGCCGCCGTCATCGATCGCGCGCGCCTGCCCATCGAGCGCATGCTGGCGTTCACCGCGACGCAGCGCAGCGGTGGTGACGCCGGCGCACTGGTCGCGCACCTGGGCGCGGTGTGAGACGCGGATTTGCGTTCGGGCGCGTATGCGCGCCGGGGCGGCTGCGTCGTCGCATCCGTCAGACGGGACCGCTTCGGGTTGCGACCGACTTTCCGACCGCCTGATCGGCGCGGGCCGCGCTGGTTCATCGTATGCCGACGCGCAGCGCCGCCACTACCACCCGAAAGGGCTCGCTGCGCACTGAGCATGTCTGGCGCGGCAGCCGGCCCCGCCGCGCCGCATCCGCCTACGCGGAGGTCTCGCCGGCATCGGGTTGCGGTTGCGCGCGCGCATGTGCGCGCACGCCGAGCTTGTCGAACAGCGCGCGGTCACGCTGCCAAGCGGGATTGCCAGTCGTCAGCAGCCGCTCGCCGGCAAAGATCGAATTGGCACCCGCCAGAAAACACAGCGCCTGCAGTTCGTCGCTCATCTCGTCCCGGCCCGCCGACAACCGCACCCAGGCACGCGGCATCGTGATGCGGGCCGCCGCGATCGCGCGCACGAACTCCAGCGGGTCGATCGGCTCGGCCTGCGCGAGCGGTGTGCCAGCCACGCGCACGAGCTGGTTGATCGGCACCGACTCCGGGTATGGATCGAGATTCGCCAGCTGAGCAATCAGCCCCGCGCGTTCGCGCCGCGACTCGCCCATGCCCACGATCCCGCCACAGCAGATGCGCAGTCCGGCCGCGCGCGCAGCGTCGAGCGTCTGCAGGCGGTCGTTGTACGCGCGGGTGGTGATGATTCGACCGTAGAACTCCGGCGCCGTGTCCAGATTGTGGTTGTAATAATCGAGCCCTGCAGCACGCAGCGTCCGCGCCTGTGCGGGCGTGAGCATTCCGAGCGTGCAGCAGGTCTCGAGCCCCTCGGCCTTGACCGCCGCCACCAGTTCGGCGACGCGGGCGAGATCCCGGGCGTTGGGGCTGCGCCAGGCCGCGCCCATGCAGAAGCGCGTCGCCCCCGACGCTTTCGCCTGACGTGCAGCGGCGACCACCGCCTCGCGCTCCAGCAGCTTGGCGGCGGCCACGCCGGTGTCGTGGTGCGACGACTGCGGGCAATAGGCGCAATCTTCGGGACAGCCGCCGGTCTTGATCGACAGCAGCGACGACAGCTGGATCGTATTCGGATCGAAGTGCCGCCGGTGCACCGTCTGCGCCTCGTACAGCAGATCGATCAGCGGCCGCTCGAGCAGCGCCGCCACCGCATCGACCGACCAGTGTCGCGCATGCCCTCCTGCCACGGCAGCCATTTCCATCCCTTCCTGCGCCCGCACACCTGCTTTCCCGTCGTAACGGTGCAGTCTAAGATAGATGCGGAGAACCTCCGGCGCAGTCCGAAGCCGTTGTCTCGTGCAAGCCGGCTGCATGACCGTGGTTTGACCGGCGCTGCGTCGCGCCGCTCGCTGCGCAGCGCGGGTTGGCCTGCCTGCGGCGGTTTGCGGTCCCTTCAGAAGCGATTGCCCCACGTGCGCACGGCGCAAGTGTCGGGGACGCACGCCGTGCGGGTCGTTTCGAGATACACATCGAGCGCATGCGTGTCCCCGCGCGCAACCGATCGAACGCATTGGCTCCACGCGCGGGAAATTCGCACACCCCGCGCGCGACGCCTCGAAGTTCCCGTCGATGAACGCGACGCGCGGGAGTCGCATTCATCCATCCATCCGAGCGGTCATCCGTCCTGCCGAATTGAATCCGTCGTCGCCACGAGCGCACGATTCGGCGCGATCGGGTTCGATCGTTGCTTCGTGACGGAGGAAGAAGATGGCAGACACCGACGCCATTCGCGGTGGCATACGCAGAGTCCTGAGCGGTCCGCTCGCCGTCGCGATCGTGCTGGCGGGTTGCACGGGCGAGGACACCGCGAACAAGGGCGCGCCGGCGACGGCCGCCAGTGCGTGTGCGGCGGCGCCGGCGGAGTTCACGAGCACGGTCTGGCCGAGCCTGGAAAACGCCTGCGCGACCTGCCATGCGGCGGGCCGTGTGGCGGCCGGAACCCGACTCGTCTTCGCCACCGGCGCAGGCGCCGAGCTGATTAACTACAACGTGCTGCGCGACTTCGTCGCCGCCACCGGCGACCTCGTCCTGACCAAGTCGATCGGACTGCCCTCGCACGGCGGCGGCAAGCCCTTCGTCGATGCGAATTCGCAGCAGTATCGCGATCTGGCCGCGCTGATGCCCGCACTGCGGTCGGCATGCACGCCGGCCGGTTCGCAGGCGCAGCCGTCCGGCTTCTGGTCCGGCGTGACGTTTGCCGACGATGTGAAGACGCTGGCGAGCGCGGCCGTTCTGTTCGCGGGTCGCAATCCGACCGCCGAAGAAGAGGCCGCCGTGCGCGGCGGCGGCGCCAGCGCGCTGCGGCAGACGATCCGCGGCTACATGCAGGGGCCGGCATTCGACCGCTTCCTCGAAGAAGCGGGCATGACGCAATTCCTCACGCGCCGCGTCGTCGCACGGGGCAACAACCGCGGGCTCGTCGCAGCCGACTTTCCGGCGCTTGCCAACATCCAGGGCACCGATGCCACCCGCTTCGACGCGTCGCTT
>JBKBSH010000524.1:0-739 GCA_046291795.1 Burkholderiaceae bacterium
GCCGCCGCAGGGCATGCGCGCCTGTCAGGCCAGCGAAAGCCGACGTCCCATAATCTAATCGTCGTACATTTCGCATCTGACGCCCCTTCGAGGAGACGCCCCCATGAGCAGCGCCGACTACGCCTCGTTTTACCGCCGTTCGATCGACGAGCGCGACGCCTTCTGGACCGAACAGGCCCGCCTGATCGACTGGCAGCGGCCGTTCGATCGGGTGTGCAACACCGACCGTCCGCCGTTTGCGCGCTGGTTCGAGGGCGGACTGACCAACCTGTGCCACAACGCGGTGGACCGCCACCTGGCCACGCGCGCCGACCAGAACGCGTTGATCTACGTCTCCACCGAGACCGACACCGAACGCACTTACACCTTCCGCGAGCTGCACGTCGAGGTACAGCGCATGGCCGCGCTGCTGCGCTCGCTCGGCGTCGGCAAGGGCGACCGCGTGCTGATCTACATGCCGATGATCCCCGAGGCGGCCTTCGCCATGCTGGCTTGCGTGCGCATCGGTGCCATCCACTCGGTGGTTTTTGGCGGCTTTGCCAGCCACAGCCTCGCCAGCCGCATCGACGACGCCGCGCCGAAGGTCATCGTCAGCGCCGACGCCGGCATGCGCGGCGGCAAGGTGGTGCCCTACAAGCACCTGCTGGACGAGGCGATCCGCCTGTCGGCCCACAAGCCCGCGCGGGTGCTGATGGTCAACCGCGGGCTGGCGGCGCTGGACCCGGTGGAAGGACGCGAC
>JBKBSH010000525.1:0-738 GCA_046291795.1 Burkholderiaceae bacterium
CCTGCAAGCTGGATCGCCGGAATATAGCTGTCATAGACCGGAGCAAACGCGATCACCTCGTCGCCGGGACGAACCGAGGCGGCGATCGCGGTAAACAGCGCCTGGGTGGCGCCCGCGGTGACGGTGATCTCGTTTTCCATGTCGTAGCGCGCGCCATACAGCCGCTCGACCTTTTCGGCGATCGCCTCGCGCAGGGGAACGACACCCGCCATCGGTGGATACTGGTTCGCGCCCGCCTGCATGTGATGTGCGGCGCGCTCCAGCAGCAGCGGCGGCGGCGAGAAATCAGGAAAGCCCTGCGACAGATTGATCGCGCCGTGCTCGCTGGCCAGCCGCGACATCACGGTGAAGATCGTCGTGCCGACGTTCGGCAGACGCGAAGGGAAGGGGTTCATTTCCACCTCCGGCTTTGCTATTCTTTGGTGAACATTTGTTCACTACGAGAAACGCCCATGGCACAGTCTATCCCGCCCGACCTTCCGCTGCGCGCGCTCTACGTCGACTTCAACTCCTATTTCGCCTCGGTCGAGCAGCAGTTGCGGCCGGAGCTGCGCGGCCGGCCGGTGGCCATCCTGCCGGTGCTGGCCGAGACCACCTGCTGCATCGCCGCGAGCTATGAGGCCAAGGCCTACGGCGTCAAGACGGGCACGCCGGTGTATGAAGCGCGCCGGCGCTGCCCGGAGATCGAGTTGATCGAGGCGCGCCCTGCCGTCTATGTCGAGATGCACCACCGTCTGG
>JBKBSH010000526.1:0-732 GCA_046291795.1 Burkholderiaceae bacterium
CTCAGCCGCACCTCTGCCAATTTCCTGGGCCAGCCCGCCACCGTTGACGAGCGCTATTGGAGCGAAAACCTGACGCTCTCGGTGCGCCAGCCGCTGTACCGGCCGGCGCTGGTCGCCGGAGTCGAGGTGGCGCGCGCGCAGGTCGCCGACGCCGAGGCCGTCCTGCGGGTGGAGGAGGGCAACCTCGCGGCCCGCGTCGCCGAAGCCTATTTCAACGTCCTGCTGGCGCAGGATCAGCTGGAACTCGTCCTCGTGCAGCGCCGTGCCGCCGAGGCCCAGGCCGACGCCGCCCGCAAGGCGCTGGCCGCCGGCACCGGCACGCGCACCGACGTCGACGACCTCGAGGCGCGGCTGGACCTGCTGCGCGCCGACGAGCTGCGCGCGCACCAGCAGATCGACTTCGCGCGCCGCCAGCTGGAGGTGCTGACCGGCGCCTTGCCCAGCGCCCCGCAGCCGCTCGATCACCAGCGCCTGAGCCTACCCGAGCTCATCCCCGCCGACCTGCAGACCTGGTTGGAGCGTGCCGAAGCCGCCAGCCCGGAGCTGGCTGCCCTGCGCGCGCGGCGCGACGCCGCCGCGCGCGAGGTCGAGCGCGCCGCCGCCGGGCACCGCCCGACGGTCGACGCAGTGCTGCAGCTCACCCGCAGCGCCAGCGAAAACGTCACCACTCCGAGCTCCCGCTACACCAACCGCGCCATCGGCATCCAGCTCAACGTACCGCTCTACAGCGGT
>JBKBSH010000527.1:0-726 GCA_046291795.1 Burkholderiaceae bacterium
TGGCCCAAACCCCACCGGCGTCGGCGCGGCGCAACGGCCCCGCCCATCCCGACGCGGGAAAACCCAGCCCAGACGCGCAAAATGCCCGCTGTGCTCTAGAAAAACCGGGGCTTTGCGTATACGATGCGCTCATCCATGCGAGCGCCAGGCGCTCCGTGGCGAGCTTGCAACCAACCGAAGGAACCCTCCATGGCCACTGCGAAGAAAGCTGCCACCGCCAAGTCTGCCCCTGCGGCCAAGACCGCCCAACCGGCTGCCAAGGCCGCCGCGCCGAAGCGCACGCCCAACGCGGCGTTCATGAAGCCGATGACTCCGAGCGCCGATCTGGCGGCCATCGTCGGCGCCAAGCCGCTGCCGCGCACCGAGGTGACCAAGAAGGTGTGGGAGTACATCAAGAAGAACAAACTGCAGGACGCCACCAACAAGCGCATGATCAACGCCGACGCCAAACTCAAGGCCGTGCTCAAGAAGCCCCAGGTGTCGATGTTCGAGATGACCAAGATCATCAGCGCCCACCTGTCGTGAGCTGAGATCGTGTGCCGGCGGCTGGCCGTGCGACGCGACGGCCCAGCCAACAAAAAACCCCGCCTCGGCGGGGTTTTTTGCGCAAACGTGAACCGCGATCAGCGGATGACCGCAATCTCCGAGCGCTGGCCACCCTTGTAGGTGTACAGCGTCAGGGCGCCGTTCCTGATGTCGCCCTTCTCGTCGAACTCGATCTGTCCG
>JBKBSH010000528.1:0-715 GCA_046291795.1 Burkholderiaceae bacterium
GATGGCGTCGTCAAGAAGCTGGTGACGCCCATCGCCTGGCCCATCCCCGGCCATTTCTCGGCTCTCAAGGAGGTCTGTCCGGACGGCAAGGCCATCCTCATCTGCATGATCGCCGAGCCTTTCATGGAGAGCTTCGAGGCGATCCTCGGCGGGCGCGGCACCATCACCTATCGCGAGCCGTCGCGGGAGGGGCCGACGGAGACCCCGCTCTACGAATATGCCTGGAACCACACGACGCTGCACGCGCTGAAGATGGACCCGTCCATCACCTATCTGCAGCTGCGCTTCCCGGCGCCGAACAACCTCGCCCTGGTCGAATGGGCGGCCAGGGAGTTCGACGAGGACGTCTATTTCCATCTCGAGTTCCAGCGCCGCGAGGGAAAGGTGATCACCTCCTCGCTGCCGCTGGTGAAATTCACGACGCCCGAGCGCCTCATGGAGATCATGTCACGCGCGGCCGAGGGGGGCGTCCAGCCCTCCAACGCCCACACCTATGTGCTGAACAATGTCGGCTGGAAGCGCGTCGATGCCCCGCAACCGGAGTTCAAGCGGCAGGCGGACCCCTATGGCCTGATGAACCCCGGCAAGTTGCTCGGCTGGGAGGCGGAAGCGCAGGAGGCGGCGGAGTAGCCTTCACCCCGTCGGCCCCACCGCGCCCCTCTGCTCGACGATCCGCCGGTACTGGTCGGGCTGGCGGTGCATGTCGAAATTGAAG
>JBKBSH010000529.1:0-710 GCA_046291795.1 Burkholderiaceae bacterium
CAGAGTGAAGGACGCGACCCTGCAACCCCTCCGCGCCGGCTGCACCGATCCTGATCGCACCGGGTCGGACTGCAAGCTTGGCCGGGCCCCGACCCGCGCTGGAACGGAGGCGATGCTCAAGATTGCTCACCCGCACCAGCACCTCGCCGGCATCGGAATTGACAACCTCGCAGGGCAGTACGTTAGCCTCTCCCATGAAGTCGGCAATGAAGGGCGAGGCCGGGGCCTCATACAGTTCGCGCGGGGCGCCGGACTGGGCGATCTCGCCATCCTTCATCACGATGATCCGATCGGAGACGGCGAGCGCCTCGTCCTGGTCGTGGGTCACGTAGACGGCCGTGAAGCCGAGGCGCTGCTGGAGGTCGCGGATTTCGGTGCGGACTCGGCGGCGCAGACGTGCATCGAGGTTCGAGAGCGGCTCGTCGAGCAGCAGCACCTGCGGCTCCAGAACCAGGGCACGGGCGACGGCGACGCGCTGCTGCTGGCCGCCTGAAAGTTCTGCCGGGAGGCGATGGCCCATGCCGGCGAGGCCGACGAGCTTCAGGCCCTCTTCAGCCTTCTCGCGCGCTTCCTTCTTGCCCAAACCAGAAGACTCCAAGCCATAGGCTACGTTTTGCCGCTGTTTCCCTCTCTGTTTTTCCTCGCCCTCTTCTGCTTTTACTCTCTCCTCCTCTTTGCATCTGTTCTTGTTTTCTCTGCTTGTCGCCTTC
>JBKBSH010000530.1:0-695 GCA_046291795.1 Burkholderiaceae bacterium
TACGGCCTGATCGTCGTCGGCTCGCACGGCCATTCGATGGCGACCGAAGCGCTGCTCGGCGGCGTGGCGACCGAGGTCATCCACAGCGCGCGCAAGCCGGTGCTGGTCGTCCGCCTGCAGCGCCGCGCGGAAGGCGGCGAGATCTGCCTGCAGCCTGCCGGCTGCGATCTCGGCGGACGTCTGCTCTTTCCGACCGACTTCTCCGAGAATGCCGATCGCGCGTTCACCGTGGTCGAGGCCCTGGTCGGGGTACAGCCGCGGCCGGTCACGTTGCTGCACGTGCAGGACCGCGCGCGCATCGAGCCGCATCTGAACGACCGGCTGGCGGAGTTCGACCGGATCGACCGCGCGCGGCTGGAAGAAATGAGCAAACGGCTGCGCGAGCGTGGCTCCCCCGATGTCGAAGTCGAAGTGCGCCACGGGATTCCGTTCTCGGAAATCGTGTCGGCGGCGCGCGAGCGCAACGCGCATCTGATCGTGATGGGCAGCCAGGGCCGCGGCTTCGTCGCCGAGCTGTTCCTCGGCAGCGTCAGTCATCGCGTCGTCCGGCATGCGCCGGCACCGGTGCTGTTGATTCCGGCAGCGCGGGCGGCGGGTCCGCGAAGTGCACGGGCTCGGCGTGCACGTCGAGGTCGGCGAAGGTCGCGGTGTGCCGGACGCACACGGCGCCGTCCTGCGACAGCCGCACCTCTGCC
>JBKBSH010000531.1:0-695 GCA_046291795.1 Burkholderiaceae bacterium
TGCGTGGTTTTCAACAGGCGGGCTTGGCGGTTTTACTTATCGTGGGGGGGCGCGCGTTGGGCGTTGGCGCGCTGCCTCCGGCACTCGAGGAACCGGCTCTGCGCGGGCACCACTTCGCCCTCGTCGGGAACGATGCGCAGGAAACGGAACTGCGCACGCGGCTCGTGATGCGTGGCGACGAAGGTGCCCTTGCCCTGCCGCCGGACGAGCAGGTGCTCGGCAGCCAGTTCGTCGATGGCCTTGCGGACCGTGCCCTGGCTGACCTGGAAACGCGCGGCGAGTTCGAACTCGCTCGGGATCAGCTCGCCCGGCTTCCACTCGCCCTGCTCGAGCGCCTCGACCAGCAACTGCTTGATCTGCTTGTACAGCGGCGCGAACACCGCGCCGCGGGCGCGGCGCGCCACGGCGTCGGCGGGTCGTTGGGCTTCGGCCATGGACGAATTTGATCACAGCTTGCCGATCTGGCGCAAAATTCTTATGTCTTATATAAGAGTTATCATACCGCCGCCCGAAATCGGTCCGCCCCCATCCGCCCCCGACGTCCGCAGATGATCCCGGTCGAACTTCGCATCGTGCGAGCGGCGTACACTTTTTTTGCCATGCGGCGTCACGGCGCTCGAGGGTTTTCCTTCGATCGCGCATCGCGCCGCAACCCGCGCTGCCCGCACCGCGCCACTCACGTCTTCCACGTCACC
>JBKBSH010000532.1:0-682 GCA_046291795.1 Burkholderiaceae bacterium
TTCCGAACTGACCGGCTGGACGATCAACCTGATGACGGTCGAGGAGTCGCAGGAGAAGCAGGAAAAGGAAACCGCCAAGATCCGCCAGTTGTTCATGGACAAGCTCGACGTCGATGAAGACGTGGCCGACATCCTCGTACAGGAGGGTTTTTCCACCCTCGAGGAAGTGGCCTATGTGCCGCTTGCCGAGATGCTCGAGATCGAGGCCTTCGACGAGGCGACGGTCAATGAGTTGCGCGAACGCGCGCGCAACGTGCTGCTCACCGAGGCGATCGCCAATGAGGAGGAACTCGAGAAGGTTTCCGAAGACCTGCTCAATCTCGACGGCATGGACAAGCCGCTGGCCGCCAAGCTTGCCAGGCATGGCGTCCACAACCGTGATGAGCTCGCCGACCTGGCGGTCGATGAGCTGATGGAGATGACCGGCATCGACGAAGCGCGAGCCAAATCCCTGATTACCGTCGCGCGCGCGCACTGGTTCGCCGAAGAGACGAGCAGCAAGTGATGGACGGCCACTGACCGACACGACGCAGGGCCGAAGCAACCAAGCAGCGAGGGAAGATCATCTATGCCGAGCAACACCGTTTCCCAGTTCGCAGCGGAACTGAAGGTTCCGCCGCAATTGCTGCTCGAACAACTGCGCGCCGCCGGCGTCGACAAGAAGGCCGAGAGCGACGCGCTG
>JBKBSH010000533.1:0-405 GCA_046291795.1 Burkholderiaceae bacterium
CAGACATAGGCCAGACCGACGCCAAGCAACAGGGCCAGTATGGCCAACGCGGTGCGCAGCGGGTGTCTTTCTTCGCCACCGCCCAAAAGCGCCGTGCCGTCGGCGCTGACCACGGCGGGTTCTTGGATGGCGACGCGCTGGTGTTGCAGGGCACGCTCACGTGCGGCGCGCAGACGTTCGACGATTTCGTGATCGAGATCCTGCGTGCCACGGTCGAGGATGCGGCAAATTTGGCGGGCAAACAGTTCTTCCTGGTTCATGGCGTGATTCCTTTTGCACTGAGTGCGGCGGCCAAGGCATGGGTGGCGCGCGAACAATGGGTTTTGACACTGCCTTCCGTACACCCCATGATGGCGGCGGTTTCGGCAATGTCCAATCCTTCCCAGTAACGCAGCAGGAAGGCTT
>JBKBSH010000533.1:415-680 GCA_046291795.1 Burkholderiaceae bacterium
TTCGCGTTGACGGGGCGGCAGATTTTTCAAGGCTTCCTCCACGTAAGTCAAGGTTTCCGCCCGGAGCAGCGCATCGAGCGGCGCGGCGAAGGGATTGGCGTCCTCGTCCGTTTCCAGGGTTTCGAGCGCGTCGGCGGGATTCTCTTCGTCGCCCTCGAACGCCGTCAGCGAGGTGAATCGCTCCGCGCGCGTACGACTGCGCCGAAAATGGTCGCGGATCGCATTTTGCAGGATACGCTGGAAAAGTGGCGGCAACTCTTCGGCG
>JBKBSH010000051.1:0-9861 GCA_046291795.1 Burkholderiaceae bacterium
GTGTACCCCCTCGCGCTCGTAGGCGCTCGGGGCGATTTGCCGGCCAAACGCACGCAGGTGCGTTTGGCGTCTCGGCAAATCGTCCCGCCGACAGGAATCGAACCTGTATCTGAGTCTTAGGAGGACCCCGTTCTATCCATTGAACTACGGCGAGTGCGCCGAGTATACGGGCGACGTCGCACACGACGACGCCGGGCGGTTGCACTTGGAGCGGGCATCCAAGCGCGAGCGCATGGTTGCGGGGCTTCGAGCAGTTCGGCAGGAGGGTTATCCACATCATCTGTGGATAAAATCCCTACCTTCGTTCAGATTTTCTTTGGTCCACGTCACCCTCTCTGATGCCTGCCGCCAGCCCTCGCTCGCCTCGCGTCGCCGCCGAATACGCCGAGGCGTCGATCCGCGTTCTCAAGGGGCTCGAACCCGTCCGGCAACGGCCGGGCATGTACACGCGGACCGACAGTCCGCTGCACATCGTTCAGGAAGTCATCGACAACGCGGCCGACGAGATCCTCGCCGGCTTCGGCCGGCACATCGACGTGACCGTGCACGCCGACGGCAGCGTCAGCGTCGAAGACGACGGCCGCGGGATACCGGTCGGTCTGCATCCGGAGGAGAAGGCGCCGGTCGTCGAGATCGTCTTCACGCGGCTGCATGCCGGTGGAAAGTTCGACAAGCGCGCAGGCGGCGCGTATTCGTTTTCCGGCGGGCTGCACGGCGTCGGCGTGTCGGTGACCAACGCGCTGTCGTCGAAGCTCGAGGTGACGGTCTGGCGCGACGGCAAGGTTCACACGATCGGTTTTGCCGACGGCAACGTGGTGGAACCGCTGGTGGTGCGCAAGGCCACGGCCGGCGAGCGCCGGCACGGCACGCGCGTTCGCGTCTGGCCAGACCCCCAGTACTTCGACAGCGCCGAGCTGCCGCGCGGCGAACTGCTGCACCTGCTGCGCAGCAAGGCGGTGCTGCTGCCCGGCACCGAGGTAAGCCTCACGATGGAGAAGACCGGCCGTGTGCAGCGCTGGCGCTACGACGGGGGCCTCAGGGAGTATCTGCTTGCGTCGATTGGCGCCGAGCCGATCGTCCCGCCGTTCGAGTCCGAAGGCTACGCATCGGCCGACGACGAGACCTTCGCCGAGGGTGAGGGCGCGCGCTGGGTCGTGGCATGGACCGAGGAAGGTCCGCTTGCGCGCGAGTCGTACGTGAACCTGATTCCGACCCCCGCGGGCGGCACGCACGAAGCCGGTTTGCGCGAGGGCATGTTCAACGCGGTCCGCGCGTTCATCGATGCGCACTCGCTGCTGCCCAAAGGCGTGAAGCTGCTGCCCGAGGACGTGTTCGCGCGCGCGAGTTTCGTGCTCACGGCGAAGGTGCTCGATCCCCAGTTTCAGGGGCAGATCAAGGAGCGGCTGAACAGCCGCGACGCGGTGCGGCTGGTGGCGAGCTTCGTCAGACCGCAGCTCGAATTCTGGCTGAACCAGCATCCGGAGTACGGGCGCAGGATCGCGGATCTCGTGATCCGGCAGGCGCAGGCGCGCGCGCGCGCGGCGCAGAAGATCGAGAAGAAGAAAGGCTCGGCGATCGCCGTGCTGCCAGGCAAGCTGACCGACTGCGAGTCGACCGAGATCGCGCGCAACGAGCTGTTCCTCGTCGAGGGCGACTCCGCCGGTGGCTCGGCGAAGATGGGTCGCGACAAGGAGTTCCAGGCGATCCTGCCGCTGCGGGGCAAGGTGCTGAACACCTGGGAAGTCGAGCGCGACCGGCTGTTCGGCAACGCCGAGGTGCACGACATCGCGGTGGCGATCGGCGTGGATCCGCACGGTCCGGACGACTCGCCGGATTTGTCCGGGCTGCGCTACGGCAAGATCTGCATCCTGGCCGACGCCGACGTCGACGGCGCGCACATCCAGGTGCTGCTGCTGACGCTGTTCTTCCGCCACTTTCCGAAGCTCGTCGAGCGCGGGCACGTGTACGTGGCACGGCCGCCGCTGTATCGCGTCGATGTGCCCGCGCAGGGCAGGCGGCCCGCGCGAAGGCTGTACTGCCTCGACGACGACGAGCTGCGGGCGACGCTCGACAAGCTCGTCGACGAGGGCGTTCGCGAAGGAAGCTGGAGCATCGCGCGCTTCAAGGGGCTGGGCGAGATGAGCGCCGAGCAGCTCTGGGAGACGACGATGAATCCGGACACGCGCCGGCTGCTGCCGGTGGCGCTCGGCGACATCGCGTTCGACGCGACCGCTGCGACGATGAACATGCTGATGGGAAGGGGCGAGGCCGCGCAGCGGCGCGCCTGGCTCGAGGAGCACGGCAACGAAGTCGAAGCGGACGTGTAAAGCGGCCGCTCTCTTGCTTTTCTGGCGCGCGGGCCGAATTAACATGGAGGCCGACGCCGCGCCGGTGTCGGCACGCACGCGCGCCGACGCGGCGTCACGGAGGAGTCGGTCCGCCGGACCGACGTGTGGAGTTGACGATGGACTCGCCGCCGGCGACGAACAGCGGGACGGGCACGGCCCCCGGGGCCGCGCCGGCGCGCGGCCTGCGGTCGACGTTTCGTTCCGTCGCCGCGCGGCTGTCGCGCGGACCGAGCGTCGGCATCGTCGCGATCGGGGCCATCCTGGTCGCGGCGCTGCTCGTCGAGCTCGCGCGCGGCTTCGCGCCGGAGTCGCTCGCCGATGCGTTCGGTCTGTCAGTCGATGCGGTCGAGCGCTTCGCGCGCGGCGCGCACGAAGCGCTGCTCGTGCTGCTCGCCGTCGGGCTCGCCGCGTGGGGCGCGACCGCGGTGGCGGCGCGAAGCCGATCGCGCGGCCACGTCGAGCGCATCGACGACGCGCTGTCGTCGATGAACGTCGGGCTGGCCGTATGGGACGGCGAGGACCGCCTGCTCGAGTGCAACGAAGCCTTTCGCGCGATCTACCCCGAGATCCGCGAGCACCTCGTTGCCGGTACCGACTACGAGCGGCTGCTGCGGCTGTACTACCCGCTCGCGCCGGACGAGGTGATCGGCGGCCGCTCGGTCGAACAATTCGTCGCCGACGCGATGCGACGCAGGTGCAGCGGCCGCGTCACCGAACTCGTCCGGCACCACAAGGACCGTTGGCTGATGATGACCGACGCCCGGTGCGCCGACGGCAGCATCGTCAGTCTGCGGCTCGACCTCAGCGAGCAGCGGCTGCTCGATCTCGAGCTGCGCAAGCGGCACAAGGTGATGGACGACCTGGCGGAGCTGAGCTACGACTGGTACTGGCGGCAGGACGCCGAAGGTCGTTTCGTCGAGTTCTCGCCCGCGATGGAGCAGCGTCTCGGCTATCCGCGCGAGGGGCTGCTCGGACGCAAGGACGCCGAGTTGCCGGGCTTCCAGGCGGACGCGGGCGAACTGGCCGCGTACCGGCAGTGCATCGAGGCACGCCGGCCGTTCCCGTGGTTCCGCTTCCGCGCCACGCGCGGCGACGGCACGCCGGTCTGGGTTGCCGTGGCCGGCAAACCGATCTTCGACGAGGGCGGTGCGTTCATCGGCTATTACGGCGCCGGCCGCGACGTGACCGACAGCGAAGCGACCATCATCGCCTTGCGCCACAGCGAGGAACGATTCCGCGCGCTGACCAAGCTCGCGACGGAGTGGTACTGGGAGACCGACTCGGCGCTGCGCTTCGCGCTCGTCAAGGGGCCGCCCGAACTGGTCGAGCCGCTGCAGGACGCGCTCCTCGGCAAGTCCGTCGCCGAGTTCGTGGGCCACCCGAACGTCGATTGCGACTGGCCGTCGCTGTCGCGGTACTTCGAAAGGCGCGAGGCGTTCAGGCGCGTGCCGTTCCGACTCAAACGCGACATGCGCGGCCGGCCCGCCTATTTCGAGGTTTCGGCCGAGCCGATGTTCGACGGCGCAACGTTCGTCGGTTTTCGCGGGCTGGTGTGGGACGTGACCGAGCGCGAAGCGCTGATCGCGCAGTTGACCGACAGCGAGGCGCGCTTCCGCGCGCTCACCGAGCTGTCGTCGGACTGGTTCTGGGAGATGGATGCGACGCTGCGCTTCACGGCGGTGCGGTGCGGGGCGCAGGGCGCTTTTGCGCTGAAGGAAAGCGAAGTCGTCGGCAAGCGGCGCTGGGAGCTGCCGCTTCATCCGGTGCGACCGGCGAGCTGGGACGAGCACCGCGCCACGCTCGAGGCGCATCAGCCTTTCCGCGACCTGCTGCTGCGACACATCGCAGCCGACGGCCGTGTCTTCTACTACCTCACCAGCGGCGACCCGATTTTCAACGAGCGGGGCGAGTTCCGCGGCTATCGCGGCGCCGGCAAGAACATCACCGAGCAGGTGTGCGCGCAGGAGCGCATCGAGCGGCTCGCCACCGTCGACCCGCTGACGCAGCTGCCGAACCGCCAGACGTTCGACGAGCGGGCAGGGCGCGTGCTCGCCAAGGCGTACGCCGAAGGGCGGCGGTGCGCACTGCTGTTCGTCGACCTCGACAACTTCCGCCTGCTGAACAACGGGTACGGGCATCGCGTCGGCGACCAGATGCTGTCGATCGTCGCCGACCGCATGCGTTCGATCGTCACCGAGCCGAACCTGCTCGGCCGGCGCGGCGGCGACGAGATGGTCATCTTGCTCACGGATGTGCCGCGAGCCGAGGTCGCGGCCGAAACGGCGCAGGCGCTGATCAAGGCGATCGCAGAGCCCGCGCGCGTGCTCGGGATGGAGGTGAGCGTGACGCCGTCGGTCGGCATCGCGTTCTTCCCGCAGGACGGCGCCGACATCGACTCGCTGCTGAACGCGGCCGACGCGGCGATGTACCAGGCCAAGGAGTGCGGTCGCCGCACGTATTCGTTCTTCACGCCCGCGGTGGCGCGCCGCGTCGATCTGCGGCTGCGGCTGGAGCAGCGGCTGCGCAAGGCGGTCGAGGCGCGCGATTTCAAGCTCTTTTACCAGCCGCTCGTTTCGCTCGCCGACGGCAGGATGATCGGCGCCGAGGCGCTGATCCGCTGGAAGGACGTCGAGCTCGGCGACATCTCGCCGGCCGAATTCATCCCGATCGCCGAGGAAAGCGGCCTGATCATCGGGCTCGGCGACTGGGTGCTGCGCGAGGCGTGCCGCGCACGGCAGGTGTGGCACCAGCTCGGGCTCGACGTTCCGCCGCTCGCGATCAACATGTCGGGTGTACAGCTCCGGCAACTGGGTTGCGTCGAGAGCCTGCTGGAGACGCTCGGCGGGTTCGGGGTCGCGCCGAGCGAGGTCGAGGTCGAGGTAACGGAAACCGCTTTGATCGAGACATCGGCTGTGTCTCGCGAAAACTTGATCCGGCTGCGCAACGCGGGCGTGAAGCTCGCGCTCGACGACTTCGGCGTCGGCTTCTCTTCGCTGTCGCATCTGCGCGATCTGCCGATCCACCGGCTGAAGATCGACCGCAGCTTTACCGTCGAGTGCATGCGCGATGCGCGCACGCTGACGATCGTCAAGGCGGTGATCGAGATGGCGCGGTCCCTCGGCATCAGCGTCACCGCCGAAGGTATCGAGACCCAGGCACAGCAGACCTGGATGCAGCATCTGGGCTGCGATACCGCGCAGGGTTATCTGTTCGCGCGGCCGATGCCCGCCGAGGAGTTTGTCAAGATGTTCGTCGACCGCCGCGGCGTTGGCCGCGAGCGCTCGCTGATGCACTGACCAAGTTTCCGGTCTGCGGGACGCACGGGGTCGGCCGCGGCTGCCGGTCCCGCCCGAGCCGAGCGCACGGAAGACCGTAATGCACGGTTTATTCGACCATTTCTGCCATTCAGGCACGGCGTACGCTTCGGACAAGCCAGTTTGCCGGAGCGGAACGGTGCCGCGCTGTCAAGGGGCAGACGCCCCCGCTTGTCGGCGCAGTCTCTTGCCGAATGGCAAAGCCACCGATCACGAGGGTGATATAGACTCACATAAAGATGTGAGGCAAGTGGCGGGGCTCTACACGTAAGTCTTTGATTCGAGAACGCTTGGAGGGGGTCGCTCATGCGGTTGACTACGGTACGGTTCGTTGCTTTGCGCTGGGTACGTTTCCTCCTTGCGGCGGGGGCAGCGCTGGTGCTGGCCGCTTGCGGCTCGAATCGATATCCGCCCGCGCCCGTGTCGGCGGCTACGCCTCAATACCGCTATCTGATCGGCCCGCTCGATACCGTCAACATCATCGTCTGGCGCAACCCGGAGCTGTCGCTCGCCGTTCCGGTGCGTCCGGACGGCCGCATCTCCACGCCGCTGGTCGAGGACCTGATGGCGCTCGGACGCAATCCGACCGATCTGGCGCGCGACATCGAAAAGGCCCTGGCCAAGTACATCCGTGATCCGGTCGTGACGGTCGTTGTCACCGCGTTCCAGGGTCCGTCGAGCGAGCAGATCCGCATCGTCGGCGAAGCCACGCGCCCGCAGGCGATCCCTTACCGCCAGAACATGACGCTGCTCGACGTGATGATCCAGGTCGGCGGGCTCACGGACTTCGCCGACGGCAACAACGCGGTGCTGGTGCGCGGCAAGGAAGGCGGCAAGCAGTACAGCGTGCGGCTGAAGGATCTCGTCAAGCGCGGCGACATCTCGGCCAACGTCGACGTGAAGCCGGGCGACGTGCTGATCATTCCGCAGAGCTGGTTCTGAGGCGACCACAGGCGTTCGCGCGGAGGGTTTGCGCGTGACGACAGCGAACATGGACGAACTTCTGCAACAGGCGGTCGCGATCCTGCGCGCGACCTGGCGCCGCCGCTGGATCGGCGTGGCGGTGGCATGGGCCGTCGCGGTCGTCGGCGCCGTCGTCGTCGCTCGCTTTCCGGAACGGTACGAGGCGACCGCGCGGATCCACGTCGATACGCAAAGCGTGCTCAAGCCCTTGATGAGCGGGCTCGCGGTACAACCCGACATCAACCAGCAGATCAGCATGCTCGCGCGGACCATGATCACGCGACCGAACGTCGAGAAGCTCGCGCGGATGTCGGATCTGGATCATCTCGCGGTCACGCCGGGCGACCGCGAACGGCTGATCGACGGACTGATGAAGTCCATCCAGCTCAGCGGCGGCGGGCGCGAGAACCTGTACAACGTCTCCTACCGCGACACCAAGCCCGAGCGCGCGAAGCTGGTCGTGCAGAACCTGGTGTCGCTGTTCGTCGAGTCCGGCCTCGGCGACAAGCGGCGCGATACGGAAGGTGCGCGCAAGTTCATCGACGAGCAGATCAAGATTCACGAGGCGCGGCTCGAAGAGGCCGAAAACCGGGTCAAGGAGTTCAAGCTGAAGCATCTCGGGGTGGTCGGCGGCAGCGGCGCCGACTATTTCGGCCGGATCGCTGCGCTCACCGAAGAGCTCAACAAGCTGCGCACCGAACTGCGCGTCGCGGAGCAGTCGCGCGATGCCCTTCGCCGCGGATTGGCCGATGAAGAGCCGAATCTCCTCGAAGAGGTGCCCCGGGCCGTGACCTTGGCCACACCCGAACTGGACACCCGGATCGACGCACTGCGCCGCCAGCTCGACGAGCTGCTGCGTCGCTACACCGAAGAGCACCCCGACGTCGCGGCGACGCGACGTCTGATCGCCTCGCTGGAGGATCAGAAGCGGCAGGAACTCGAAGCAAGGCGGCGGGCTGCCGCCGCCGCGCAGGCCAAGGCCCCGGCTGCGACGAACCCGGTGTTCCAGCGGATCAAGATCGCGATGGCGGAGTCCGATTCGAACATCGCTGCGCTGCGCGCGCGCGTCGGCGAAACACAGGCGCGCCTGGCCGAGCTGCGTGCAGCCGCGGGACGGATCCCGCAGATCGAAGCCGAGATGGCACAACTGAACCGCGACTACGAAGTCATCAAGCGCAATTACGACGCCCTGGTGGCGCGGCGCGAACAAGCCGCGATGTCCGAGGACGTCGACGCCAATGCCAAGCTCGCCGAATTTCGCGTGATCGATCCGCCGCGCGTCTCGCCGACGCCGGTGTTTCCGCACCGGCTTGCGCTGATTCCGGTCGTGTTGCTCGCTGCCATCGGGGCGGGCGTGTTTGCCGCTTTCGTGGTCGCGCAGGTCTTTCCGACCGTCGACAGCGTGCGCGCGTTGCGCAACGTGACGCAGCGGCCGGTGCTCGGCAGCGTATCGGTGATCGTGAGTGCGCCGATGCTGCGTCGCGCACGGCTAATGAACACCGCGTTCGCGGGGTCGGTTGCCGGTCTGATCCTGATATACGGCGCGTGGATCGTCTGGCTTTCGCTTTCGATGCGCGCTGTCTGAGGATTTCCGCGTGAGCATCATCGAACAAGCCGCCAAGCGTCTTGAGGAACTGCGCCGCAGCGGCGTCGACCTGACGGTCCCGCCATCTTTACGTGACGCAGGGGCAGCGCCGGGCACCGTCGAGCCCGTGATCCCGCGGTTGATGGGGCGAACGCGCGATGCCGCGACGGCTATGGCGGAAGCCGGCACGCCTGACGAACTGCGCCGGCCGGACGAGAAGCGTGTCGAACGCGCGTCCGGCCGCCGATCGCAGCACGTGCACATCGACCTCGCGAGGCTTGCCGCTGCAGGATGCATCACGCCCGATGCGGCGCGCTCGCAGCTCGCCGACGAGTTCCGCGTGATCAAGCGCCCGCTGCTCACGAACGTTCAAGGCAAGTCGGCCGCCCCGGTCGCGCGCGCGAACCTGATCATGGTGACCAGCTCGGTACCAGGAGAAGGCAAGACCTTTGTCGCGACCAATCTGGCGCTCAGCATCGCGATGGAACTGGACAGGACCGTGCTGCTCGTCGACGCCGACGTTTCTCGACCGTCGATGCTCGAGCGCCTCGGGCTGCCGCCATCGAAAGGTCTTCTGGACGTGCTGACCGACCGTGCGCTCGAACTCCCCGACGTGCTGCTGCGCACGAACGTCGAGCGCCTTTCGTTGCTGCCGGCCGGCACCGCACACGCGCGCGCCACCGAGCTTCTTGCCAGCGATGCGATGAACGGCCTCCTCGACGAGCTGGCGACACGGTATCCGGACCGCATCGTGATCTTCGACGCGCCGCCGCTGCTGCCTTCGACGGAGTCGCGCGTGCTTGCGACTCACATGGGTCAGGTCGTTGTCGTCGTCGAGGCCGAACGCACGCCGCAGGCGAGCGTCATGCAGGCGCTCGCGACGGTCGAATCCTGCCCGGTCGTGATGACCATGTTGAACAAGGTTCCCCATTCGCGGCTGGGCGCCTATTACGGCTACTACGGGCAATACGGGTACTGAGCGAAAGGCGTGCCGGTGAAAGGTCGTGACTCGATACGTGTCGGCGCGCCAAATTCAGTCCGTCGGCAGGTGCTGAAGCATGCGGTTCCGGCGATAGCGCTCGCGTTGTCCGGGGTCGCCTACGCTCAGCGCTGGACGATCGAGGCGAGCGTCACCACACAGGCCACGATCACCGACAACAGCGCCTTCGAAGAGAGCCGGGTCGAGGGTCCGAACGATGTCGTCCTCACCGTCGCGCCGAACCTGACGTTTCGCCGCGAGGGCGCCCGTCTGCGCGCCCGAGGAGCGGTCGGGCTGTCGGCTGCGCACTATGTGAACGGCACACAGGCCGGACGCCTGGTGCCGGTGGGCAACGTCGGTGCGACGCTCGAGGCCATCGAGCGCAGCTTCTTCATCGATGCCGCGGCGGTCGTGACGCAGACCCGCAGCAATCCGTTCGCTCCGCGCGCCGAGGGCGTGCCGGCGGTCGACCGCTTGCAGACGACTCAGGCGCGGATCAGCCCGTATTTGCAGGGCAACCCGTCGCCCAACCTGCGTTACCTCGTGCGCAGCGACAACTCCTGGACGGACACAAGAGCCAAGGCGGGGGCAGGGGGCGAGTTGAACGGATACGTCGGCCGCCATTTTGCCGAGATCGAACGGCTGCCGCGGCCGTGGGGAATCGCGGTGCAG
>JBKBSH010000534.1:0-676 GCA_046291795.1 Burkholderiaceae bacterium
TCGTCGATGTGTTGCGCAAATGGCGCGCGCTGTGCGCCCAGCACATGCGCACGACGATCGTCTCGCATAGCTCCGGCATCATTGCTCCGGTGCTGCCGATCATCCTGTGCGCGCCGAAATTCCTCAACGGCTCGATGTCGCTCGGCCAGGTGATGCAGGCCGCATCGGCCTTCACCATCGTGCAGGCGGCGTTCGCGTGGCTGGTCGATAATTATCCGCGGCTTGCCGAATGGACCGCCGGTGCCCGCCGGATCGCCTCGCTGATGGTGTCCGTCGATGCGCTGGAGGCGGCCGAAACCGGCAAAGGCATCAACCGCATCAAGCGAAGTGAAACGGAAGATGCAGCGATCCGGCTGAAAGACCTTGTCGTGGCGCTCGACAACGGGACCGCCGTGGTCGACGACACCGATGTTGTGATCAAGAAAGGCGAACGCGTTTTGGTGGCCGGCGCGTCCGGTTCGGGCAAGAGCACGCTGGTTCGCGCCGTCTCTGGGCTGTGGCCCTGGGGCGGCGGCGAAATCGCGATCCAGCGCGACTCGCGGCTGTTCCTTTTGCCGCAGCGCCCCTATGTGCCGACCGGCACGCTCCGCCGCGCCATCGCCTATCCGGGCGCTGCGGAAGACTGGGATATCGACACGATCAGGAGCGCGCTCGACCGCGTCGGCCTCGGCCATCT
>JBKBSH010000535.1:0-670 GCA_046291795.1 Burkholderiaceae bacterium
TCGACCGGAACGTCGCGCCACCCGAGCACGACCTGGCCTTCGGCGCGAACCGTGCGCTCGAGCTCCTGCTCGCAAGCGAGCCGGGAGGCGTTTTCGCGTGGCAGGAAGATCATGCCGACGCCGTACTCACCGGGCGGAGGCAACGCGATCCCCTGCTTGGCGAGTTCCTCCCGGTAGAACTGGTCGGGGATCTGGATCAGGATCCCTGCGCCGTCGCCGCACAGCGGGTCCGCGCCGACGGCGCCGCGGTGATCGAGGTTCTGCAGGATCAGCAGCGCCTGCTGGATCAGCGCGTGGCTCGGCTTGCCCTTGATGTTGACCACGACGCCGACGCCGCAGGCATCGTGCTCGTAGGTCGGCGAATACACCCCCTGCGCGGAAAGCTCATCGACCGCCTGCAGTTGTCGCCCCGTATCCATACGTCCCCTCGGTCTGCGCCCATCAGAAAACCCGCCTCCGCACGGCTTTCGGAGGCGCAACCGGACTGTACTGCGCCGCAATAGCCAGATCAACCGAGAAAAAAGGGGTCAGACACCATTTTCCGCATTTGATCAGACGACTGCAAAGTAAAACGGGGACAGAGTCGAGGCTTCGAGGCCTGCCCATTGAGTTGAATGGCCTGCCGGCACGGGTCGCGCCGCTTACGTCGCCTCGTGCGACTGCGCTCGCT
>JBKBSH010000536.1:0-668 GCA_046291795.1 Burkholderiaceae bacterium
TCCAACTGCGCGCGGGCGGCCTCGACGGCAGCGGCCTGCGCGCGGTAGCTGCTATCGGCCGCGTCGAACGCGTTCTTCGAGATGAAGTTCTGCTCGACGAGCTGCGCGCTGGCCTGACGCGTGCGTTCGGTCTGCTCCAATTGCGCGCGCGCCGACTCCAGCGCGGCGGTGCGCTCGGCGAGCTGCGTTCGCAGCGCAGCGGTATCGAACTCGGCGACGATCTGGCCCGCGGCGACCCGATCGCCCTCGCGGACATGCACGCGCCGCACCTCGGCCGACAGCTTCGAGCGCACCGTCGCCTGCGAGATCGCCAGCACGTTGCCCAGCAGAACGAGTTCCTGCGCGAGCGCACGCGGCGCGAGCCGCACGAGGTCGCGTTGCGTGAATTCGAGCGGCGGGATCTCCTTCTTCGCATCCTTGCCGCGCTCGGCCGCACCGCGCACGCCGACCGCCGCACCGATGCCGCCTGCCACCAGGACCGCGGCGATCACGCCGATCCAGACCTTGCGCCTTCTCGTCATGGTTCCCCCTCGCACGGCCCGCCAGCCCGACCCGATCCGGGTCGTCGCACCTCGCGGCAGGCCGTCACCGCGGATGGCGGTGCGGCGCGCCGCGTGCCGCAGGATGTTGTTCGACGGGGACCGATTATGAGGGCACACCTGCGCGAC
>JBKBSH010000537.1:0-252 GCA_046291795.1 Burkholderiaceae bacterium
ACCTTGAGCTGTGGCGAAGCGGCGTTTCGCGCAAGCCTGACCGACACAGTCTGCGTTTCAGTGGCTGTCATTTTCGGATCCCATGTAAGCTTCGCGCACGCGCGGATCGGCGCTGACGGTCGCATAGTCGCCACGCGCGAGCACCTCCCCTCGCTGCAGCACGGTGATCTCATCACCGATGTCGCCGACGACCTTGAGATTGTGCTCGACCATCAGCAAGGCGCAGTCGCACGAAACGGCTTTGATCAGGTT
>JBKBSH010000537.1:262-658 GCA_046291795.1 Burkholderiaceae bacterium
GCCATCTGCTCGACGTCCTCCTGGCCCATGCCGGCCAGCGGTTCGTCGAGGAGGAGGACACGCGGTTGGAGCGCCAGCGTCGTCGCGATTTCCAGAGCGCGCTTGCGCCCATAGGACAGATTGTTGGCGTTCAGATGCGCCATGTCAGCGAGGCCGACGCGATCAAGAAGCTCCAAAGCCTGCCGGTTCAGGCAGTCGAGGCTGGAGAGCGAACGCCAGAACTGTCGCGAAAGATGGTTGGGACGCTGCATGGCAACGCGAACGTTATCCAATAACGTCATGTCGCCGAAGGTGGCGGAGATCTGAAACGACCGAACCATGCCCATGCGAGCGAAGCTCGCCGGATCCATTGCCGTAATGTCGGCCCCGTCGAACAGGATATGGCCGGCAGTAGGC
>JBKBSH010000538.1:0-653 GCA_046291795.1 Burkholderiaceae bacterium
CGGTGACGACGAGGGCGGCGAGCTGTCGCTCGACGGCGCAGGCGGTGGCGGTGCCGACGGCGAGTCGGACCCTTTGTACGACCAGGCGGTCGACGTGGTTCTGAGGACCCGGCGGCCGTCGATCTCGCTGGTGCAGCGCCATCTGCGCATCGGCTACAACCGTGCGGCGCGGCTGATCGAACAGATGGAGCGGTCGGGTCTGGTGTCTCCGATGAACGCAACCGGCGGGCGCGAAGTGCTCGCACCCGCCCGCGAGGAATGACCATGACTTCACTTATCCGCAGCAGCGTCGCCGCCGTTGCGCTGGCGCTGCCGCTGTCGGCCTTTGCCGCCGGCGCGATCGACCAGCTGCGCTCCTTCGTCGAATCCACGCAGTCCGGCCGCGCCACCTTCGACCAGCAGGTGATTGCCAAATCCGGCCGCAAGCCGCAAAACGCCAGCGGCACGATGGCTTTCTCGCGCCCGGGCAAGTTCCGCTGGACCTATGAAAAGCCTTACTACCAGCTGCTGGTCGGCGACGGCGAGGATCGCCATGTCACTGCCGAAAGCCTGCATGCCGCCGCGATGGCTGCAGGTGAGCCGGTGTCGCTCGCCACCGTCTACAACACGCTCCGCGCGTTCTGTGAGGCAGGGCTGATCAACGAGATCTCGGT
>JBKBSH010000539.1:0-650 GCA_046291795.1 Burkholderiaceae bacterium
CGCGCAACTCCAACAGCAGCCGCTCGGCGGTCTTTTTGCCGATGCCGGGGATCTTGACGAGCCGGCCGGCCTCCTGCGCCGCCACCGCCTGCGCCAGCTCGGCCACGCTCAGGCCCGACAGCACCGCCAGCGCCGTGCGCGGCCCCACGCCGCCGATCTTGATCAGCTCGCGAAACGCCGCGCGCTCCGCCGCGGTGGCAAAGCCGTAGAGCAGCTGCGCGTCCTCGCGCACCACCAGATGCGTCAGCAGCGCCACCGGCTGGCCCAGCGCCGGCAGGCCGTAGAAGGTGCTCATCGGCACCTCCACCTCGTAGCCGACGCCGCCGCAGTCCACCAGGATCTGCGGCGGCTGCTTGTCGATCAACGTACCCGAGAGTTTGCCTATCATTGCCTTACCTTGCGCCGTCGCGCGCCCGACCACCGCCACCGCGCAGCCGGGTGCGCCAGGCCGGCGCCCTCGCCAGCCCACCTCGCCGGGGATTATCCGCCTTGATCCTGCGCCACGCCTTCACCCCCACCGACGCCAACCGACTGGCGCACGTCTGCGGCCCGCTGGATGCGCACCTGCGCACCATCGAGGCCGCGCTGCAGGTGCGCATCACGCACCGCTTCGGCCACTTCCGCGTCGAGGGGCGCAAGGCCGCCGCCAC
>JBKBSH010000540.1:0-645 GCA_046291795.1 Burkholderiaceae bacterium
CGGCGTGGACAGCCGCACGGGGCTAGCGCACAGCGCGGTGGTCACCGCGGCCCACGTACACGACAAGCACCCGTTGCCGGACCTGCTGCACGGTGCCGAGCGGCGCGTGTACGGTGACAGCGCCTATGCCAGCCAGAAGGCGTTGATCGAGTCGAAGGCGCCGCGGGCCAAGGACTTCACCCACCAGCGCGTGCGCAGGGGCGGCGAGATCGACGAAGTCCAGCGCGCGAAGAACCGCAGCAAGTCCAGGGTGCGAGCCCGCGTGGAGCACGTGTTCGCCGTGCTCAAGCGGCTGTGGGGCTTCACCAAGGTGCGCTACCGCGGCCTGGCCAAGAACGCCACGCGCTCGTTCGTGGCGCTGGGCCTGGCCAACATCTACCTGGCGCGAGCGCACCTCATGGCATGAGTGCGCCCCCAATGGGCGCACCGCCCGTCTGCCGAGCCGAACCGGCGCCCATTCGGCTCGAAACCGTGCCCATCCGATCCGCCGCTCTCATCATGCGCAACATCCGCCGCTCCCACAGCGACGAATTGGCAATCTCGGCGGGTTGTTCAGCGTTGCCCTAAGCCGAAGTTCCCCTTGCGAAGCCGTCCCTGAGGGTCTCGGTTCGTGAGGCGATTCAAGGAGATCGGGGTTCGCGCGGG
>JBKBSH010000541.1:0-642 GCA_046291795.1 Burkholderiaceae bacterium
TATCCACCATTGCATGCGCACTATTGGGGCTGCCGAAGTGGCGCTGGAGAAGCTTTCCCGCCGGGTGCTGACGCGGGCGGCGTTCGGCAAGGCGCTCTATCAGCAATCCATCTGGGAGCAGAGGATTGGCGAAGCGCGGCTGGACATCGAGATGACGCGCCTTTTGACGCTGAAGGCCGCTTACATGATGGACACCGTCGGCAACAAAGGGGCCGCTAACGAGATTGCCATGATCAAGGTGGCGGCTCCGCGCGCGGCGCTGAAGGTGATCGACGAAGCGATCCAGGCCCATGGCGGGGCAGGCGTGACAGATGATTTCGGCCTGGCGGAGCTTTACGCCGGTATCCGCACGCTGCGCCTGGCAGACGGGCCGGATGAGGTGCATCTGCGCGCGATTGCCCGCAATGAACTCAAGAAATACCGCGAAGCTCCGGACTATCCGGCCCACCGTCCGGAGACCGGCATTGCCTGGCCGCCCGCGCGCGAGATTGCATGATCAAAAGGGGACGTTCGGGTCGTCTTCGCCTTTGCCACCCAGTATCAGTCCGGCAAAGTCGAACACCCGGGGATCATGCAGATGGCTCGGGCGCACGTTTGCCAGTGCCCGGGCCATCACCTGCCGCGTGCCGGGTTTTTTCTGCT
>JBKBSH010000542.1:0-638 GCA_046291795.1 Burkholderiaceae bacterium
TTGTCCGACAGCCGCGCACCTTCGACGACCTCGCGCGTCGAGCGCTCCATCGCCAGCACCGCGTCCTGCGTGTCGGCCTGAATGGCGCGCACCAGCGCGGCGATCTGGCGCGTGGCGTCGGCGCTGCGCTCGGCCAGCCGCTGCACCTCCTCGGCCACCACCGAAAAGCCCCGCCCGGCCTCGCCCGCGCTGGCGGCCTGGATGGCCGCGTTGAGCGCCCGCACGGGGGTCTGCTCGGTGATGTCGGCGATCAGGTCGGTGATTTCCCCGATCTCTTGCGAGGACTCGCCCAAGCGCTTGATGCGCCGGGCGGTGTCCTGGATCTGCTCGCGGATCGTGCTCATGCCGCCGATGGTCTCCTGCACGGCGCGCGCACCCGACTCGGCAGCGGCCCGGGCCTGCCGCGCCGCATCGGCCGAGGCCTGCGCCTGCGCGGCCACCTCGGTGATGCGGCCGGACATGTCGAGCACGGACTGGCCGGTTTCGCGGATTTCGCGCAACTGCTCGGTGGACGCGGCCAGCAGTTCGATGGAGGTGTTTTCCACACGCGCCGTGGTCTCGGCGACGCGCTGCGCGGCGGCCTGCACCTGGGCCACGAGGGTGCGCTGCTCCTCCACGGTGTAGTTGACCGAGTCGGC
>JBKBSH010000543.1:0-626 GCA_046291795.1 Burkholderiaceae bacterium
CTTCGTGCAGGTGCTCGACCGCAAGAAGGACATGATCAACCGCGGCGGCTACAAGATCTTCACCGCCGAGGTCGAGACCGTGCTGGTGGCCTGTCCCGGCGTCGTCGAGTGCGCCGTGGTGGCGGCGCCCTGCCCGGTTCTCGGCGAGCGCGTGCATGCGGTCGTGGTGACCGATGCGAGCGAACCTCCAGAGGAAGCGATCCGCGCCTGGTGCGCCGAGAGGCTGTCCGACTACAAGGTGCCCGAGACGCTGACGATCCAGACGGAACCGCTGCCGCGCAACGCCAACGGCAAGGTCATGAAGCGCATCCTGCGCCAGACGCTGAAGGCCCCCGGCGTCGACTGACGCGGGTTCCTGACGGCATCCACAGTGCCTTGACCGGCGTCATTCGGGTGCGACTCCATGCCTCGCTGCAAGTCTTCTCCTCTATTCCAGAACTGACAAAGAGACATTTATTCCCCTTTGAATTGCACCACTAGCAGCATGATCTTATTTTCTATGCCGTATTGCTCGTTCAATAGAATATTCTTATCCCTTGCCGACCTGCGGCCGATCTGGCGCCGCTCTCCGAGCAGAGGTCGGTCATGTCCATCATCCTCCCCCGCCGCGCCGTCCTGGCCGCCAT
>JBKBSH010000052.1:0-9756 GCA_046291795.1 Burkholderiaceae bacterium
GCAGCCCGGGCACCGGCTGCTGGCCCTCTCGCGCGGCACGCCCGCGCTCGTCGCGCCGCCGGGCGCGCTGCTCGAATGCTGGTCGGCCGACCTGGCCGATGCGGCGCCGGTCGCCGCGCGGCTCGAGCGCGTACGGCGCGAGCACGGGATCGGCGCCGACCCACGGCGGCATGGGCTCTTCGCCGAGCAGATGCACCAGCGCCGGCAGATCGATCAGATACGCCGTCCAGCGCAGCGCCGCGCGCCACGCGTCGGGCGCCCAGCGTGCCACTTCGTCGACGCGCGTGCGCCAGTGCTGGCGGAACGCGAGTTCGACGTCGGCCAGCGGCGCCGGCCAGGTGACGCCGCTGGCATACGCCGCCGCCGGGCCGGAGCGCACCGCCTCGAGCGCCGCGCCGACGCTGCGGGCGCTGCCGATCTGCGTCCACAGCCGATCGTCGGGGCGCTGCGCCAGCCGCGCCGATGCGCGCGCGTGCGCGTATTCGATCGGCAGACCCGCGATCACGCTCCCGCTCCGCGATCTTCGCTGGTCAGCGCGGCAGCCAGCCGATCGATCGCCGATTGCAGGCGCTGCAGAGCGGTCGGGTCATGATCGGCATCTCGCAGCAGGGCCTGTCGCTCGCGTTCGATCGCGTCCAGTTGCTGGGCCAGACGCGCTGCGGCGATCCGGCGTACCTCGTCAGTGCGCCGGCCCGCGCGCTCGGCGATCGCACGTGCGCGTGAGTGCGCGACCTGCACGCGTCGCTGCGCCTGCGCCGTGCAGTCGGCAATCTGCCGGCCCGCCTGCTGTTCGGCGCGCAGCACGCGATCGATCGCTTGCTCGACGGCATCCGCGGGATGCTTGGGCAGGGGCTCGGGCATCGGGCGTTTCCGTTTCTGATACACGGCCGCGAACATCGCAAGCCGCGCGTGCCGACAGTGTCGTCTCGGCCCGCTGCCGGTGCTTGATCGCTATCAAGCACCCGCAACCGCCGACATCGCGGCGAGCCGTACCCGCGTCGAGTGCGGGCGGTGCGCAGGGCAAGCCGGTCGCGGCGCCGCGCCCGCCACGGCCGCCCCCAAGTTTGGGCGCCGGCGCGGCGATGTCCCGCTGCGCCTGGACCCCCGCGGGGTGAAGCGTTCGAATCGGTGGCCGACTTGTGATCCACGCGCACGTCGCTTAGCCTTGCGCGCCGCGCATTGGCGCGACCTCGACACCCTCGCCCTTCCTTTCCTCCCCCCGGCCGATGCTCGAAGCGATCGATCTCGAATGCGTGCGCGGCGAACGGCTGCTGTTCCGGCGGCTGTCGTTCCGCGTCGACGCCGGCACCTGCATGCACATCGCCGGGGAAAACGGCGCCGGCAAGACGAGCCTGCTGCGCATCCTGTGCGGGCTGATGGCGCCGGCGCACGGCGAGGTCCGCTGGCGCGGTGAAAACGTGCGCGCGCTGCGCGAGGAGTACTGGCAGGCGCTCGCCTATGTCGGTCACGCAAACGGCGTCAAGGACGATCTGTCGGCGGCGGAGAACGTCCACTTCGCGGCGGCGATCGCCGGCCGCAGCGGATCGATCGCGCGTGCGCGCGAGGCGCTCGCCGCGCTCGGGCTCGCGGGCTTCGAGGATGCGCTCGCGCGCTCGCTGTCGCAGGGGCAGAAGCGGCGCGTCGCGCTGGCGCGGCTGTTCCTCGCCGACACCGCGCCGCTGTGGATCCTCGACGAACCGTTCACCGCGCTCGACGCGCGCGGCGTGGCGGTGCTGACGCGGCTCATCGCAGCGCAACTCGAACGCGGCGGCTGCGTCGTGCTGACCACGCATCAGGAAGTGCCGCTGCCGGGGCACGTGATGCGGCTCGACCTGCGCGTCGCCGAGCCGGCCGCATGATGCGAACGATCGCCACCGTCGTGCGGCGCGACCTGCTGCTCGCGTTCCGCCAGCGCGCCGACGTGGCCAATACGCTGCTGTTTTTCGTCGTCGTCGTCACGATGGTGCCGCTCGGCGTCGGCCCCGAGCCGAACACGCTGCGGACGATCGCACCCGGCATCGTATGGGTCGCCGCGCTGCTGGCGGCGATCCTGTCGCTGCCCCGGCTGTTCGCCAACGACTACGCCGACGGCACACTCGAGCAGATGCTGCTTACGGGCGAGCCGCTGCCAGTCATCGTTCTGGCGAAGGCCGCCGCGCATTGGCTGGTCACCGGGCTGCCGATCACGGCGATGGCGGTGTTGCTGGCGGTGATGTTCGATCTCGATGCGGGCGCGACGGCGATCCTCGTCGCGTCGCTCGCGCTCGGCACGCCGGCGCTGTCGCTGATCGGCGCGGTCGGCGCGGCGCTGACGCTCGGACTGCGCGGCGGAGGCGTGCTGATCACGCTGCTGGTGTTGCCGCTGTACGTGCCGGTGCTGATCTTCGGCGCCGGCGCAGTCGAGACGGCCGCCGGCGGACTGTCGCCGCAAGGCCATCTGCTGCTGCTCGGCGCGATGTCCCTCGGCGCGACCGTACTCGCGCCGTGGGCAATCGCGGCGGCGCTGCGGATTTCTTTGGAATAATTCGCGTCCGCGGCCGGCTTCGGGCGGGCCGCGAAGTCGTTCGGCCTAGCGCGCTGCCGGACCCGGGAATCTCCGCGGTCCGGTATTGTCACAAACTCGGTCACGAAACCGGATGCCGGTTTGCGGCGGGACAAACGTCGCGCAGATCCGGCCCGTAGACTGCGCACCGACCATGTCATCGACCGTTACCGCCACCTCCGGCTTCAGCCTGTTTCGTTTCGCGGCACCGAACGTGTTCTATCCGCTCGCAGGGCGGATGGTGCCGTGGTTCGCGACGCTGGCGGCCGTGCTGGCGGTCGCCGGACTCTACGTCGGCTTCTTCGTCGCGCCGACGGATTTCCAGCAGGGCGAGAGCTACCGGGTCATCTTCATCCACGTGCCGGCTTCCTGGATGGCGATGTTCCTGTACGTCGTGATGGCGTTCTGGGCGGGTGTCGGTCTGGTGTTCAACACGCGGCTGTCGGCGATGATGGCGAGCGCGATCGCGCCGACCGGAGCGCTGATGGCGTTCGTCTCGCTGTGGACGGGCGCGCTGTGGGGCCGGCCGACCTGGGGCGCGTACTGGGTGTGGGACGCGCGGCTGACTTCGACGCTGATCCTGCTGTTCCTGTACCTGGGGTTCATCGCGCTGCAGGCCGCGATCGACGATCCGCGCCGCGCCGACAAGGCCGCCGCGGTGCTGGCGCTGGTCGGCGTGGTCAACGTGCCGATCATCTACTTCTCGGTGCAGTGGTGGAACACGCTGCACCAGGGCGCATCCGTCAAGCCCGGCGGCACGTCGATGGCGGCGCCGATGCTCGCGGGCATGCTGCTGATGGTGTTCGCGTTCTGGATGTACTCGATCGCCGCGATCCTCGTGCGCGTTCGCGCGATCCTGCTCGAGCGCGAGCGCCGCGCTGCGTGGGTTCAGGAACTGGCGCGCGGCTAGGCGAGCGGAGTTCGCACCGTGAACTGGGGCAGTCTCGAGAATTTCCTGAACATGGGCGGCTACGCCTGGTACGTGTGGGGTTCGTACGGCGTGACCGCGGCCGTACTGATCGCCGAGATGTTGTCGTTGCGCGCGCGCCGGCGGCGCGCGTTGCAGGAAGTCACGCGCTACGCAGGCGCGTCGAAAGGAAGCTCGTCGTGAAACCGCGTCACAAGAGATTCGCGTTGATCGTCGGCGGCGTGGCCGTGCTCGGTGTGGCCGTCGCGCTGATCCTGTCGGCGTTCCAGCAGAACCTCGTGTTCTTTTTCTCGCCGTCGGACGTCGCCGCGCACAAGGCGCCGCAGGCGCGTCCCTTCCGCGTCGGGGGACTGGTCGAGGAAGGCAGCGTCAAGCGCGACGGCGTGACGGTGAGCTTTCGCGTCACCGACACGGCGCACACGATCCCGGTCGTGTACAAGGGCATCCTGCCGGACCTGTTCAGGGAAGGAAAGGGCGTGGTCGCGCAAGGCAGACTCGGCCCCGACGGCGTCTTCCAGGCGTCCGAAGTCCTCGCCAAGCACGACGAAAATTACATGCCGCCGGAGGCAGGGCACGCGCTCGAACAGGCGCGGAAGGCGCAAAAATCCGTGCAGGTGACGCAATGAGATGCAGGCGGCATGTGATTTCGGCGAAGGCTGACGTGAGCGAAGTGAACGTCAAGCGAGCGGCAGCGAGCGGCGGGAAGCCAAAATGACGTGCCTGCGACAGGGGCGCCGCCGGTCGAGCGGGCGCGGTGGACCGCGCGCATGGACCGAGCCGAGGTCGCGCATCTCCGGACGCGACGAGCGCATCGCACCAACGATCGGACGAAACAGATGATTCCCGAAGTCGGCCATTTCGCATTGATCCTCGCGCTGCTGCTGGCGGTGGTGCAGGGGACGCTGCCGCTCGTTGGCGCGCACAGGGGCGTGCGCGAGTGGATGGCGCTCGCTCGCCCTGCCGCGCGCGGGCAGTTCGTCTTCGTGCTGACCGCGTGGCTGTGCCTCGTGTGGTCGTTCATGAACAGCGACTTCACGGTGCTCAACGTCGCGACCAACTCGAACACGCTGCTTCCGCTGCAATACAAGATCGCCGCGTCGTGGGGCTCGCACGAAGGCTCGCTGCTGCTGTGGGTGCTGATGCTCACCGGCTGGGGCGTGGCGGTCAGCGCGTTCAGCCGCCATCTCGCCGAGGAGATGGCCGCGCGCGTGCTCGGCGTGATGGG
This sequence comes from Burkholderiaceae bacterium, assembly GCA_046291795.1. GTDB lineage: Bacteria > Pseudomonadota > Gammaproteobacteria > Burkholderiales > Burkholderiaceae_F > DSNY01. Next base: position 4,696 of record JBKBSH010000052.1, read on the forward strand.
GCTGGTCGGCGCGGGGTTCCTGCTGTTCATGCTGCTCACGTCGAACCCGTTCGAGCGGCTTTTCCCGGCGGCGCAGGAAGGCCGCGACCTCAACCCGCTGCTGCAGGACCCGGGCATGGTGTTCCACCCGCCGCTGCTGTACATGGGCTACGTCGGCTTCTCGGTCGCGTTCGCGTTCGCGATCGCCGCGCTGATCGGCGGCAAGCTCGACGCCGCATGGGCGCGCTGGTCGCGGCCGTGGACGACGGTCGCGTGGTGCTTCCTGACCCTCGGCATCATGCTCGGATCGTGGTGGGCGTATTACGAGCTGGGCTGGGGCGGCTGGTGGTTCTGGGATCCGGTCGAGAACGCGTCGTTCATGCCGTGGCTCGTCGGCACCGCGCTGATCCATTCGCTCGCGGTCACCGAAAAGCGCGGTACCTTCAAGGCGTGGACCGTGCTGCTGGCGATCTTCGCGTTTTCGCTGTCGCTGCTCGGCACGTTCCTCGTTCGCTCGGGCGTGCTCACGAGCGTGCACGCGTTCGCGACCGATCCGCGGCGCGGCGTCTTCATCCTGATCTTCCTCGTGCTCGTGATCGGCTCGTCGCTGGCGCTGTTCGCGCTGCGCGCGCCGAAGGTGGGGCTCGGAGGACGGTTCGACGCGGTTTCGCGCGAGTCGCTGCTGCTCGCCAACAACGTGCTGCTGGCGGTCGCGTGCGGCGCGGTGCTGCTCGGCACGCTGTATCCGCTGTTCCTCGATGCGCTGGGGCTGGGCAAGATTTCGGTGGGCCCGCCGTACTTCGACACGGTCTTCGTGCCGATCATGGCGCCGCTCGTGTTCCTGATGGGCGTGGGCCCGATCGCGCGCTGGAAGCAGGCGCCGCTGCCCGACCTGTGGGTGCGGCTGCGCTGGGCGCTGATGGTTTCGCTGGTGCTCGGGATCACGCTGCCTTTCCTCGGCAAGCTCGAGGACGGGCTGCCGTGGTCGCCGATGTCCGCGTTCGGCTACTGGCTCGCCGCGTGGGTCGCGCTGGCGACGGTCGAAGTGGTCCGCTATCAGATCCGCAACCAGCCGGGATCGGTGCTCGCGCGGCTGGCGCAGCAGCCGCGCGGCTGGTGGGGGATGGTGCTCGCGCACCTCGGCATCGCGGTGTTCATCGTCGGCGTCACGTCCGTACGCAGTTTCCAGGTCGAGCGCGACGTCAAAATGGCGCCGGGCGACACGGTCGCCGTGCACGGGTATACGTTCCGATTCGACGGCGTGGGCGAGCGTGCGGGCCCGAACTACACGGCGGCGCGCGGCGACGTGACGCTGCTGAAAGACGGCAAGCAGATCGACCTGCTGCATCCCGAAAAGCGCATCTACTTCGCGCAGTCGCAGATGCCGATGACCGAGGCGTCGATCCGCACCGGCATCACGGGCGACGTCTATGTGTCGCTCGGCGAGCCGGTCGGCAACGACGGAAGCTGGACGGTGCGCGTGTACTACAAGCCCTTCGTCACGTGGATCTGGGGCGGCTGCGTGCTGATGGCGCTCGGCGGCTTCGTCGCGATGTCCGACCGCCGCTACCGCGCGCTGGCGCGCCGCGACGAGATCGCCGCGGGACTGAAGCCCGCCGCCGCATAACAATGAACGCCAGGAAACTCGCGCTTTACCTGCTGCCGCTCGCGGCGTTCGTCGTGCTTGCGGCGTTCCTGCTGCGCGGACTGTGGCTGAACCCGCGCGAAGTGCCTTCGCCGCTGATCGGCAAGCCCGCGCCCGTGTTCGAGCGGCCCAAGCTGCACGCGCCCGAGGCTGCGTTCGCGAGCAGGGAGATGGCCGGTCAGGTGTGGATCTTCAACGTCTGGGCGTCGTGGTGCACGCCGTGCCGGCAGGAGCACCCGCTGTGGAACGAGGTCGCGGCGAAGAAGCTCGTCCCGATCGTCGGCATGAACTACAAGGACCAGCCCGAGGCCGCGAAGCGGTGGCTCGCCGAACTGGGCGATCCCTACGCGGTGACCGTGGTCGACGGCGACGGCCGGCTGGGCATCGACTTCGGCGTCTACGGCGTGCCCGAGACCTTCGTGATCGACAAGCAGGGCGTGATCCGGCACAAGCACATCGGCCCGATCACCGCCGAAGCGCTCGACAAGAAGATCCTGCCGCTCGTGCGCGAGCTGCAGCAGAAATCATGAAACGGCTCGTCGCTTCGCTTGCCATGGCGGCCGCATTCGCCGGCGGCGCGGCCTTCGCCAACGTCGCGGTGCCGACCGAAAACGATCCGGTTGCATCCAAGCGCGAGCACGATCTCGCCTCGAAGCTGCGCTGCCTCGTGTGCCAGAACCAGTCGATCGCCGAGTCGAACGCGGCGCTCGCGCAGGACCTGCGCCGCCAGGTGCGCGAACAGATCGCCGCGGGTCGCTCGGATGCCGAGATCATCGACTTCATGACCTCCCGCTACGGCGACTTCGTGCTGTACCGGCCGCCGTTCAAGGCGACGACCGCGCTGCTTTGGGGCGGCCCTGCGGCGCTCGCGGCGATCGGCGTGTTCGTCCTCGTGCGCGTCGTGCGGGCGCGGCGCGGCTCCGCCGCCGAGTTGCCGCTGACCCCCGAGGAGCACGCGCGCGCCGAGCGGCTGCTCGGTGCCGCCGGCGAGGGCGCCGGGAACGGACAGCGCAACGGATAAAACCGCTTCGGCGCCCCGACGGCGCGGCGGGGACGGACGGACAACGCATCGGATCGAGATCACGTGACCACCTTCGTCTTCATCGCGGCGATCCTCGTCGCCGTCGGACTGGCCTGGTTGCTGCCGCCGCTGCTGCGGCGTGAACCTTCGACGCTCGCGATCGAGCGCGCGGCGGCCAACCTCGGCATCCTCAAGGACCAGCTCGCCGAGCTCGAAGCCGAGCGCGCGCGCGGCGCGGTATCGGCCGAGCAGTACGCCGAGGCCCGCGCCGAGCTCGAGCGGCGCGTGCTCGAAGACGTCGCGGCCCCGCCCGAGCCCGCGCCGGCCGGGGCCGCGCGCAGCGGCCGCGCGACCGCGGTCGTGATCGCGCTCGTCGTGCCGATCGCGGCGGGACTGATCTACTGGCAGCGCGGCGACTTTGCGGCGTTCGACCCGGCGCTGCAGCAGGCGATGGGCGAAGGCTCGCCGCACGACATGGCGCCGGCCGAAGTCGAGCGCATCGTCGGCAAGCTTGCCGAGCGTCTGAAGCAGGAGCCCGACAACGCCGAAGGGTGGCTCACGCTCGCTCGCACGTACTACGTGATGCGCCGTTTCTCCGAGGCGGTGCAGGCGTACGAAACGCTGGTCAAGCTGGTGCCGGACGACCCCGGCGTGCTCGCCGACTACGCCGATGCGCTCGCGATGGCGCGCGGCCGCAAGATCTCCGGCGAACCGATGACACTGGTCAAGAAAGCGCTCGCGATCGATCCGAACCAGTGGAAAGCGCTCGCGATGGCGGGCACCGAAGCGTTCGACCGCAAGGACTACAAGACCGCGGTCGAATACTGGGAACGCCTGCGCAATGCCGTGCCGGCGGAGTCCGAGATCGCCAAGTCGATCGCCGGGAGCATCGCCGAAGCGCGCGAGTTGGGCGGCCTCAAGCAGGCGCCCGTGGCCGCCGCGCCGCAGCCTGCCGCACCGGCCGCGAAGCCGCCGGCCGCCGCGTCCGCTGCGGGCAGTGTCGCCGGTTCCGTCGATCTCGCGCCCGCGCTGAAGGCGAAGGCGCGACCCGACGACGTCGTCTTCATCTTTGCGCGGGCGGCCGAAGGCCCGCGCATGCCGCTGGCGATCGTGAAGGTGCAGGTCAAGGATCTGCCGGTCAACTTCGTGCTCGACGACGCGATGGCGATGTCGCCGAACTTCAAGCTGTCGAGTTTCCCCGAGGTCGTCGTCGGCGCGCGCGTGTCGAAGACGGGAGGTGCCATGCCGGCGAGCGGCGATCTCGAAGGCCTGTCCAAGCCGGTCAAGGTCGGCGCGCGCGGCATCGCCGTGACGATCGACCGCATCGTCCCGTAGGCAGGACGCCCACGTCCGGCGGCTGCGCGGCCGCGGCCACCGGCGGCGGTTTCGGCGATCCGGCCACGCGCCCGGACCGTGCCCGGCAGGCGCGCCATCGTTGAACCTGAATCCGGCAGTTGACCGCTCGCGGCTGCGGACGATGCGTTGCGTGTCAAGTCGAAAGGCACCGATCGACGAGTGCGTCATTTGACCGAACGCACGGTCGCGCGCCGCCCGATGCGGTCTGATGTCGTCCGGAACGGATCGGAAAGCGAGTGAAGCGATGGCGCGCTTCGAGGCCGACGCGATCGTCGTCGGCGCGGGACTGTCGGGGCTGACGACGGCGTTTCGACTCGCGCGGCAAGGGCTGCGCGTGGTCGTTGTCGAAGCGGCATCTCGTCCCGGCGGCGCGATCGGGTCGCGCCGGCGCGAAGGCGTGCTGTACGAACTCGGCCCGAACAGCGGCCTCGACACGACGCCGCTGATCGGCGAGCTGCTCGCCGACGCGGGACTCAGCGACGAGCGGCTCGAAGCGAGCGCGGCCGCATCCAGGCGCTACATCCTGCGCGATGGCGCGCTGGTCGCGCTGCCGACTTCGCCGGGCGCGTTCCTCGGAACGCGGCTGTTTTCGTGGCGCGCCAAGCTCGCGCTGTTGCGCGAGCCGTTCGTCGCACCGGCGCCGCCCGATGCGGAGGAGTCGGTCGCCGACTTCGTGCGGCGCCGGCTCGGCACCGAGTTCCTCGACTACGCGATCGAACCCTTCGTCGCGGGCATCTACGCCGGCGACCCGGAGACGCTGAGCGTGCGTGCGGCGTTCCCGCGGCTCGCCGCGCTCGAGCGCAAGTACGGCAGTCTGATCCGGGGCCAGATCCTCGGCGCGCGCGAACGCAACAGCCGCGCCGACAAGGCGAAGAACGCAGCGGCGAGCTTCTCGTTCCGCGACGGCATGCAGACGCTGACCGATGCGCTCGCTCGCGCGCTACCGGTCGAGTGCGGCGTCCGGGTCGCCGCCGTCCGGCGCGAGGCCGGCGGTTTCGCGGTCGACTGCGAGCGCGGCAGTGCGGGGTCGAAGGAGCGCTTCGAACGGCGCGCGCGCGTC
>JBKBSH010000544.1:0-625 GCA_046291795.1 Burkholderiaceae bacterium
GGTCACGCGGTCGTTGACGTCGACCAGCACCTCGCGCACGGTGCCGGACAGCTCGCTGCCGATGTTGACCGACCGCACCGGCTGCAGCGTGCCGTTGGCCGAGACGGTCAGGGTCAGATCGCCCCGTTTGATCGGATCGGTCACGTACACGGGCTGGGCCTGACGCGCGCTGCGCGCCTGCCAGGCCTGCCAGCCAAAGGCGGCCGCCACCACGAGCACCAACAACACCCACCACAGCGGGCGCCGCCACCAGCGGGGGGGACGATCATCGCCCAGCAGCGCATCGACGGCGGCGGGCGAGGCAGACTTGCGTCGGAACGGGTTCATCGCAGAAACGTCAGGGTTGAACGGTGGCAGCAAGCGGACCGGGGCCGGCATCGGTCGGGGACCAGCCGCCCCCAAGCGCCTTCACCAAACGGACATGATCCACGGCCCAGGCGGTGCGGGCCGCTGCCAGATCGCCCTGCACCGCCAGCAAGGTCCGCTGGGCGTCGAGCAAGGCACGGTAGTCGATCAGCCCGGCCGCGTAGCGCTGAGTGGCCAGATGTTCGGCCTGCCGGGCCGCCGAAACGGCGTCCTGCAAGCGCAGCAGCCGCTCACGGTCCCCCGCCAGCGCGACCAGGGC
>JBKBSH010000545.1:0-623 GCA_046291795.1 Burkholderiaceae bacterium
GGCTTTGTCGCGGATCGCCCTCTGGCGAGAAACGCACGGCCTCCAGCTCGCCGGCGCGCACGAAATAAATCGCCGTCGCCACCTCGCCTTGCTGGTAGAGGCTTTGTCTGCGTTTGATCGCCAGCGGGCGCGCCGCGCGGCGTACTTCGTCGGGGATGAAATCCGGCAGTTCGGCAAGCGTCATGCGCGTGTAGCCCAAAAAGTCGGCGCTGTCGACACGGCACGGTACCCCAACGCTCACACCGGCATGCCGAGCAGCTTGCCAGTGAGCTTGCGCGCGAGTGGCGCCATGAAGAAGATCACCGGCACGCCGACGACATAGGCGACGAGGAACGCCTTGCCCCAGCGGGCGAGGAAATCGGCCGTGAAACCGACATTGACCGCGGTGATGACGAAGGTCATCAGCGAGATCATCAGCAGGCCCATGATCAGCGAAAAGGCGAGATGGAATTTTTTCTGTGGTGCCATTCTCTTCACCTCAAGCCAACCAGCTTTCGATCTTTTCGCGGCTGGGAATGCCTCCGGCATGCACCACCTTGCCGTAGAGGACCACTCCGGGGGTACTCATCACGCCATAGCTCATGATGTCCTTGAGCTCTTCGACCTTTTCGTGCTGCACCGCA
>JBKBSH010000546.1:0-622 GCA_046291795.1 Burkholderiaceae bacterium
CCCAGTATGGACGATAGCGACGCACAATGCGAACTTCCTAGCCGATCGAGGCACATACCTTGCGGGCGTGCGCCTCGATGGCCCATCACGGCGCTGCCGGCGGTTTCCCGGCGAGCGGGGCGAAAAGACGGCGTATCGCCTTTTCCATCTCGCACGCACAGGGTTGCGCCCTGTACGTGTTCGTGATGCGCTGCAGTATAGAAAACGATGCGGCAGCGCAGCAAACAATGGTTTTTATGGATCCAATAATAATTATTTTTGTCTCTTGCAAGCGGCAGTGCCGTCCTGCCAGCGCCGATTTTTGACGATCCCGGTGTCCGTTGGCGACGCATTCAGGCAAAATGCCCCTCCCATGCTGACTGCCACCGCCCTTTCCTGTGTCCGCGGCGAACGCCGCCTGTTTGCCGGGCTCGATCTCACGATCGGCCCTGGCGAGTGGCTGCACGTGCAGGGTGAAAACGGCGCCGGCAAGACGAGCCTGCTGCGCATCCTCGCCGGTCTGTCGCCGCCAGCCGCGGGCGAAGTGTATTGGCAAGGCGAGCCGATCCGGCTGCTGGCAGAGGAATACCGGCGCCACTTACTGTTCCTCGGCCATCAGGGAGCCGTCAAAGAAGAGCTCACC
>JBKBSH010000547.1:0-618 GCA_046291795.1 Burkholderiaceae bacterium
GGCATCCTGGTTCTCGTCGGCTCGCCGACGCTGCGGCTCGTCACGCACCTGGACGTCGACGCCGCTGCCATCGATCGTGCGATCGCGGCGTTCAAGCAGTTCTTCGCGCAGCGGGGTCCGTGATGCTGCTGATGATCGACAACTACGACTCGTTCACCTACAACCTCGTGCAGTACTTCGGCGAGCTGGGCGAGGACGTGCGCGTGTTTCGCAACGACGAGATCGCGCCCGACGAGATCGCCGCGCTCGCGCCGGACCGGATCTGCATTTCGCCGGGGCCGTGCTCGCCGAAGGAAGCGGGGATTTCGCTCGACGTGATCCGGCGCTTCGCGGGCCGGATTCCGATCCTCGGGGTGTGCCTGGGACACCAGGCGATCGGCGAGGCGTTCGGCGGCCGCGTCGTTCGCGCGAAGGTGCTGAGGCACGGCAAGACCGCGCCGGTCGAACACACCGGTGCGGGAGTCTTTCGCGGGCTGCCGTCGCCGTTGACGGCGACGCGCTATCACGCGCTCGCGGTCGAACGCGAGTCGCTGCCCGACTGCCTCGAAATCACCGCGTGGGCCGACGACGACGAGATCATGGGGTTGCGGCACCGGACGCTCGCCGTCGAAGGCGTGC
>JBKBSH010000548.1:0-617 GCA_046291795.1 Burkholderiaceae bacterium
CACGCGAGCCGGATCAAGCCGCTGCCCCTCGATGTCATGGCGCAGAAGTACCGCAGCGGCGAACTCGCCCAGCAGGTGACTTGAGCAGTCGGCGCGGGCGGGCGGCGCAGCCGTTGCACCCGATCGAACGCAGGTGCCGCGACGGTGCGTGGAAATCGATCGCGCAGCCTGCCCAATTCGGCGCATGCGTTTCGCAGGCGCCGCTTACGATCCGCCAATGGCCTACGGCCGCTTTGCCCGCGGGCGCAAGGCGCGCGGTACTGGAACGACTGATGTGGAGGAATGGGCGCGATGGCGGTCGAGCTGTTTGCTTCCAACGGGCACGTGTGCCTGATGTTCACCGATCTTGCCGGCGCCGATGGCGAGGCCGTGCAGGCAAACCAGTTCCTGGTCATCGATGGCGAGGCGAGCGCGGTCATCGATCCGGGCGGAATCCTCGCCTTCAACGAGATCTATCTGGCGCTGTCGCGCCATGCCTCGGTCCAGGGTCTGAAAGCGATCATCGCCTCGCACGCCGATCCGGACATCGTCGCCGCGCTGGACCGCTGGCTCAGCGTCAGCCCGAATGCGAGGGTTTACGTGCCGCGCGTCTGGGAACGGTTCGTTCCGCATTTCTG
>JBKBSH010000549.1:0-616 GCA_046291795.1 Burkholderiaceae bacterium
CGATATCTTCCGTGTTCCGTAAGAGAAAGGGACGATGACCATACCACAAACGGCGGCGGCGTGCCTGAGCGGCAAGCCCCGCGCAAGAGGCGCGTCAGTCGTAGGGGTTTTCCTGCGTCTTGAACTCGATGCGCAGCGGCGTGCCGACCAGATCGAACGCCTTGCGAAACCGCGCTTCCAGATAGCGCCGGTAGGCGTCGCCCACATGCTCGAGCGAGTTGCCGTGGATGACGATGACGGGCGGATTCTGCCCGCCCTGGTGCGCGTAGCGCAGCTTGGGCCGGAACATGCCGCTCTTGCGCGGGGCCTGGAAGGCTACGGCCTCCTGCAGCAATCGGGTGAGCACCGGCGTGGGCATCTTGACCATCGCCGAGGCATAGGCCCGGGCGATAGACTTCCACAGCGCCTGGATGCCCTGGCGCTTGCGCGCGGAGATGAAGTGCAACGGCGCAAACTTCAGAAAGGCCAGCCGCACTTCGATGGAGCGCTGCAGTTGCTCGCGCTGGTAGTCGTCCACCGCGTCCCACTTGTTGACCGCCAGGACCACCGAGCGGCCGCTGTCCAGGATGTAGCCGGCGATGTGCGCGTCCTGGTCGGTGACGCCCTGCGTGGCGTC
>JBKBSH010000550.1:0-615 GCA_046291795.1 Burkholderiaceae bacterium
TGAAGGCCAGCATGCGATCGATGGGCAGCCGGGCGCGGGGGATCAGGGCGGGGTCGACGTGGATTTCATTGAGCCCTGTCTCCAGCACCTCCAGCACGCCGCGCAAGCCGTTCATCGCCATCCAAGGACAGTGCGCGCAGCTTTTACACGTGGCGCTGTTGCCAGCCGTGGGCGCTTCGATGAAGCGCTTGCCCGGGTTGAGCGTGCGCAGTTTGTGCATCATGCCGTTGTCGGTGGCGACGATGAACACCGTGGCGTCCAGCTCGGCCGCGGCCTTCAGGATTTGCGAGGTGGAGCCCACCACATCGGCTTGCGCCACCACCTCGGCCGGGCTTTCGGGGTGCACCAGGACTTTGGCGCCGGGGTGATCGCGGCGCAGCTGCTCCAGCTCCAAGGCCTTGAACTCGTCGTGCACCACGCACGAGCCGCGCCACAGCACCATGTCGGCCCCCGTCTCACGCTGGATGTAGGCCCCCAGGTGCTTGTCCGGCGCCCACAGGATCTTGTGGCCCTTGTCGCGCAACGCCCGCACGATGTCCAGCGCGCAACTGGACGTCACCAGCCAGTCGGCCTGTGCCTTGACAGCCGCACTGGTGTTGGCATAGTCGACCAGCG
>JBKBSH010000551.1:0-608 GCA_046291795.1 Burkholderiaceae bacterium
GCACGGTCTTGCGGTATTCCGCGTACAGCCGCGCGAGGTTGGTCGAGCGCGCGGCGATCCGCACGAACTGCGCGGCCACACGCGCGTGCGCGGCGCGGCACGCCTCGGCCTCGGGCGACGGAAACACCGCGGGCGGCGCCGTACCCGTTTCGCCGGCGAGCTTCGCGTCGACCATCGCGGTGCCGAGCAGCGCGCGCCGCTCGACGCGCACCGCGTAGCGGCCCGGCGCGGCCGGATAGACCTGCAGTCCGTCGAGCCCGTGACGCGCGATCGCGCCGTGCAGCGCCGCGCGCGCGGCCTTCTGCAGCGGTGCCAGCTCGCGCACCAGCGCCTGATACGCGCGCAGTTCGCGCAGCATCTCGCCGGCGAGCAGAAGGCACTTTTCGTCGAGGAAGGCATACCCCTCGCGCATCGTGCGCCGCTCGTCGCGCAATTGCATCGCAAGGCTGCGGGTGGGGGTGAGGTCGGTCATCGCGTCACACACCGATGAACGCGCCGCCCAGATGCGCTTCGATCTGCGCATCCGACAGCCGCGCGAGCTCGCTTCTGGGCAGCGCGCGCAGCAGCGACCAGCCGACGTCCATGCTCTGCGCGAGCGTGCGAGCGTC
>JBKBSH010000552.1:0-589 GCA_046291795.1 Burkholderiaceae bacterium
GCGAACCGTCGCCGAGCAGCGCGGGAATTCGCCCGTGCAGGCAGCCGGCGACGCGCTCGCGCGTGACGATCGGCACGTAGACGAGCCTGGCGGGGTCGGCCGCGAGCGCCTCGCCGAAGACCTCGTGCGCGCGCAGCCCTTCGATGGTGTCGCGATACGCCAGTTCGGCTGCGTGCCGCACCGAGTGCACGACGATCAGCCGCTCGTAGCGTTCCCACGCCTTCAGATCCAGCAGGATCGACACGAACGGTGCGATCCCCGTGCCCGAGGACAGCAGCCACAGATCGCGCCCACCGTCGAATCGGTCGAGCGTCAGGAATCCGTACGCCTGCTTTTCGATCAGCAGCTCGTCGCCGACGCGAAGCTGCGCGAGCCGCGTCGTGAAGTCGCCTTCGGCGACGACGATCGAATAGAACTCGAGGTGCTCGTCGTAGTCGGCCGAAGCGATCGAATACGCGCGCCACACGCAGCGCGGGCCGTGCCGCTCGCCATGAACGTCGTCGCGGTACAGGCCGAGCCGGGCGAACTGGCCGGGAACGAACCGATACCCGCGGTCGCGCGTGATGCGAAACGAGAACAGATGATCGGT
>JBKBSH010000553.1:0-587 GCA_046291795.1 Burkholderiaceae bacterium
TCGGTGGCGATCCGCGCGCGGTCGATCAGCGTCGAGATCAGCGCCATCGCGACGTCCGGGTTGTTCGCGATCGCTTCTCGCAGCGCATCGCGCGTGACCACCGCGCAGGTGCTCGGCTCCAGCGTCATCACCGACGCCGAACGCGGTCGCCCGTCGAGCGACATCTCGCCCACATAGTCGCCCGGGCCGTGGATGTCGAGGACCATCTCGCGGCCGTCGTCGTCCGACACGTACACCTTGACCTTGCCGGACAGGATCACGAACAGCGAGTCGCCGCGATCGCCTTCGTTGATGATGACCGTGTTCTTCGGAAAGGTCCGCGTCTGCCCCCGCGCGGCGAGCTCGCGCACCATCGGATCGCCGATCGCCGCAATCAGTTGCTCGGTGCCGCCCACGCCGTCCCCCGCTACATCCTTGTTCGTGACGGCATTATCCGTGGCCGCGCGCGCGAGGCAAGCCCGGGTACGCGGTGTCACAATGGCCGCCAGTTCGCGTGAGCGCGGAGGACGCGGCGAGGATCGAATGGACGCTGCCGCCACGCGGCGTGCGCGGCTGCGGCTCGGCGCCGCGGCGGTTTGCGGTGCGCT
>JBKBSH010000053.1:0-9734 GCA_046291795.1 Burkholderiaceae bacterium
GCCGCTGCGCGCGCAGAACTTCCCGACGCGACCGATCACGCTGATCTGTCCGTAGCCCGCCGGCGGATCGACCGACGTCACGATGCGCGCGCTCGCCGAGGCGACCGCCAAACATCTGCCGCAGCCGATCGTCGTCGAGAACCGGCCCGGCGCAGGCGGCACGCTCGGCATCGTCGCGCTGAAGACCGCGCAACCCGACGGTCATACCGTTTCGCAGATCCCGCTCGGCGCGTTCCGCATTCCGCACACGCAGAAGGTGTCGTGGGATCCGCTCGCGGACGTCAGCTACATCATCGGCATCACCGGTTACACCTTCGGTGTCGTCGTGCCCGCCAACTCGCCGTTCAAGACCTTCAAGGATCTCGTCGAATGGGCGCGCGCCAACCCGGGCAAGCTCGACTACGGCTCGACCGGCACCGGAACGAGCCCGCACCTGACGATGGAGGAGCTGGCCCTGCAGCAGGGGCTGAAGTTCAATCACATCCCCTACAAGGGCAGCGCCGACTTGATGACCGCGATCCTCGGCGGACAGATCATGGCGGCGACCGACGCGACCGGGTTCGCACCGCACGTCGAAGCCGGAAAGCTGCGGCTGCTCGTCACGTGGGGCGAGCGCCGCACCAAGCGCTGGCCCGACGTGCCGACGCTCGAGGAACTGGGCTACGGCATCGTGTCGAACTCGCCGTATGGGCTGGGGACCTCGAAGGGGGTCGATCCGGCGGTCGTCAGGATCCTGCACGACGCGTTCAAGAAAGGTCTCGAGGATCCGAAACACCTCGCCACGCTCGAACGCTACGACCAGGATGTCTGGTACAGGTCGAGCGCAGAGTACGCCGAGTACGCACGCGAGACCTTCGCCAGGGAGCGCGCGCTGATGGAGAAGCTCGGGCTCGCGAAGACCTGAGCCGCGTCGGGACGCGAATTCCCGGCGTGCGCACCGCGCGCGACGCGCTCAGTGCGCATCCGTGATCGATCGTTCGGACTTCGCTTGCGGATAGTTCAGGCGCAGCGTCACTTCGGTGCCATCGGCGGGTGCCGACTTGATGTCGAGGGTTGCGCCCAGCTTGCCCGCACGTTCGCGCATGCTGCGCAGACCGCGCCCGTGTCCGGAACCCGTCGGGTCGAAGCCACCGCCGTTGTCGCTCACGCAGATGACGATCTCCCGGCGCGCATCGTCCCCCCGCGCCGACAGAGCGACCACGCTCGCGCCCGCGTGACGCAGCGCGTTGGCGAGTGCTTCCAGCACGATGCGCTGAACGGCGAGCACGCGATCCGGCGTCAGATCGTCGAGCGGCGGAAGCGGCTCGACCTTCCACAGGAACCGTGCGCCCGAGACCTCGATCGCGCGGCGCATCCGGTACCGGATGTTGCCGAGTACGACGCCGAGGTCGCCTTCCACCGGCTCGAGCGAGTCGACCGTCGCGCGCAGCTCGGTCAGCAGATCGTCAAGCCGCCGCTCGATCTCTCCGAGGTCGGCGTTGCGCGCCTGCACGATGCTCGCCAGGCTCACGAGACCCGAGCCGAGACCGTCATGCATGTCGGCCATGATGCGCTGGCGTTCGCGCAGCACAGCCTGTTCGCGCTGCGCCTGTTCGACGCGGCGCCACGTCTGCTCGATCTCGCGGGCCTTCTCGGCGACGCGCTGCTCGAGTTCGCGGTTGGCGCGTTCGATCGCACGGCGCGCTTCGGCGTGTCGTCGCACGACGTTCGCGCCAAGCGCCAGGATCAGAAACGGCGTGGCGAAGGGAGCGAGCAGCAGCCCGTCGAAGTCGACGTAGCCCATCCAGCGCGCCCAGTCGTGACCCGAGAACAGGACGAGCGTGACAAGCGCGAGCGACAGCAGCACGCAGGGACAGTCGGCATCGCGGCGCCGCAGTTGCAGCAACCATGCGAGGAAACCGACGATCAGTGCGAGGTAGACGAACGACACCGCGCCGCTGATCCCCGCCTAGGCGATGCCGTCGAGCGCGCTCGCCGCGCCGGCAATCGCGAACAGCGACCACAGACCGGCTTCGAGGGCGCGCATCCTGAGGCCGCCGACGCGCAGACACAGCACTAGCAGTGGCGTTGCATGCAGGTGGCGCGTCGCGAACGCCAGAAGGTCGCGCAGGGCTTCGTTCGACGTCGCCAGCGGCAACAGCAGCAGCCATGCCGAGAGCGTCCACGACAGCGCCGTGACGCCGAACCAGAACGGCACCGGGTCGCGGCCTTCGCCGCGCCAGAAAGACAGCGCGACCAGTCCCGAGACGAGCAGCGCGCCGGCGAAAGCGGCGACCGACGTCACCTGCCAGTCGTAACGCGGCTCGTAATACTGCTGCCTGACGGCGATACCCGGACCGATGATGAGTCGCGGCAGGCCGGCATGGAGCTCGGCTCGCCCGATGGCTTGGACGTGTATGACGTTGGTTCCCGGTCGCAGCATTGCCGGTGGCACCGTGAAGACCAGCGGGCGGTGCAGATCGGTCAGCAGTGGGTCGCCGTAGGCCCGCGACGATGCGAGCGGCCGCCCGTTGACGAAGAAATGCAGTCGCTCCGCGCTGAGGCGCGGGGCGTACAGGGCGTGCGTGCGGATCGGTCCTTCCGGTACGTCGAACCGCGCCCGGTACCACAGCCGGCCGTCGAAGCCGGGTCGGCTAAGGCGCCAGTGATCGGGCAGCGAGACCGTCTGCCACGGTGCGTCGTCCGGCGGCGGCCGTTCGGCATCGCTCGCCAACGCGTGCGCACGTTCGATGACCGAGACCTCGCGCATCGACGGGGGGTCCGGCGAACTCGCCAGGGCCGATACAGGGGCGGCGCTCGCAAGCAGCGCTGCGACCAGGCGTGCGGAGAACATCAGGCTGCCGACTACGCGTCAGAGCAGATTGCGCTGGTCGGCTTCGAAGATCGCCTCGGTCTTCGAGTGCACGGCGAGCTTGCGGTAGATGCGCTTCAGGTGCGTGTGCACGGTGCCGCCCGAGATGTTGAGCAGTTCGGCCGTCTCGGCGTATGAGAACCCGCGCGCGATCAGCCGCAGGATCTCGGTCTCGCGCGGCGTCAGCGCACTGTCCGCGTCGCTCGCGCGTGGCGCGGGTTCCGGGCAAAGCCGCTTCAGCACTTGGCGGGCGATGATCGGCGACAGCGGAGAGCCGCCGTTGCGCAGCTCGTGGATGTCGAGCGCGATGTCGCGAGTCAGCGTGCCCTTCAGCAGATAGCCGCGCGCTCCGGCTTCGAGCGCCGCCAGCACGTGCTCTTCATCGCCGAACACGCTGATCACCAGGACCTCGCAGGTCGGATGCCGCGCCGAGACCAGTCGTATCACGTCGAGCCCCGAGATGTCGGGCAACTGAAGGTCGACCAGCAGCACGTCCGGCGTCGACTCGGCCAGGCCCGCGATCGCTTCGCATCCGCTGCCGTACTGGCCGACCAGGCGCAGTCCGGCATGTGCAGCCACCGACTGCGCAAGCCGCGCGCGCGTGTCGTCGTCGTCTTCGACGATCGCGACCGACAGCGGGCAGTCGACGGTGTCGTTCATGAGCGGTCGGGACAAAGGCGGGCGCCAGCATAACCAACGCCGCGCGCGCCGCGCACGCCACGGCGCAGCGTGCTTGTACCCAGTCCTGGGCATCCACCCGCCGGCGTCGTTGCCGAACTCCCGGGTCGATGCAGTTCAACACCCTGGAGGGACACAAGTGCGCAATCGGATCGACAGGACGTTCTCGACCGCGCGGCGAATCGCGCTGGCGATCGGGCTTGGAATCGCCTTCGCGGGCGCGGCAGATGCCGTAGAGACCGCGCTCGACGGCGCGGGGGCGGAGTACGAAGTGCAGCACTTCACCGCCGCGCTTGCGGCCTACGAGAGCGCTGCGCAGGCAGGCGACGCGCAGGCGCAGGAGATTGCCGGACTCATGCATCTGTACGGCGAGGCGCTGTACGGCACGCAGATCGCCGCGAACCGAACGAAGGCGGTGTACTGGCTCGCACAGGCGGCCGGACAGGGTCGCGAGACGGCACGGTATCTGGTCGACCGGATGGCGGCGCGCGAGGCGGCCACGGGCCGGTAGCCCGGCTCCGACGGGTACCCAGTTCTGGAGATTCGCGAGGGCGGTGCGCGGCGCCGATCATGCGCGCTGTGCGGCCGGGGCCGGGACACAACAACGCCTTGAATGATGGAGAGGACAGGGATCTCGACTGCATTCGATCGCGCGCAGCGCATATTCGGCGTCGTGGTCGCGGTCTTGGTCGCGGGTTGCGGCGGGGGAACGGGTGGAGCGACGAGCGCGGCGTCCGGCAGCTCGGCGAACTGCACGGCGCAGACCGCTGTGGCGCTGAACGGCGCAGGCAGCTCACTCGATCTGTCCGCAGGCGACCGTGTCGTCGAGATCTCGGGTTACAGCGCGCCGGCGACGATCAGCTACAAGAACGTTACGACGCACGGCCAGTTCTGCACGAAGCTGTACACGCTGCTGCCCAACGGTTCGTGCAGCAGCGCGTCGGATCTGTACTGCACTTCGGCGCCGGGCGCATCGCAAAGTCTGTACGACCCTTCCGCTTCGTCGAACTACCGGGTGTTCGTGCACCTGACGAGCAGTCCGAACGCGCCGCGCGCGCGGATCGAGCTTTGCGGCGTCTCCGGCAACAAGCCGGGCCATGACTGCGACGGCAACAACCTGACGCTGTACCGATCGGTCATCGACAACCTGCAGCGCCCGATCCAGGGGGCAAAGGTCTCGATCGTCAACAACGGTTCGGTCTACTCGCAGCTGACGGACGGCAACGGCAACTACGTTCTGAAGACCCCCGCCGCGACGCTGCCGCCCACGTTCGCCTACGCGATCTCGAAGTCCGGCGCGACGTCGTACGTGCCGGTCGCGTTCGGCAGTGCCAAGGGCGCGACGACCTACATCGCCAGCGCGGACGCCGTGCTGAAGGAGCCTGGCGACATCTACGCGGTCGTCGAAGTCGAGCCGACCGTGCACCACCTGGGCGACTACTACAGTGGCGACATCAATTCGCAGTTCCAGCTCGCATCGCAGGGAACAACTTTCGCGAAGACGTTCAACGTCAATCCCGGATCGCTCGCGTACAGCCGCGCGACGATCGGCCTGCTGGTAAAGGGTTCGCAACGCGCCAATGCGCTCGAAGTCAACGGCAAGGCAGTCGGGACGCTGCAGTTCTCGCCCAGCGACGGATCGTTCGGCGCGGTGAGCGCGACCGTCGATGTCGCCTCGTTCTTCGTCGCCGGCACGAATACCGTCGTTCTCAGGTCGGTGCGCGATGCCGCGAGCACCGACTACGACGACTTCGAGTTCGCAAACATCGTCGTCCGGTTTCACCTGTGAGAGTGGACATGAGCGCACTCCGTCACGAACTCGCGTCTGCAGCGGCAAAGGCCGCCCTGGCGGTACTCGCCACGCTCGCGCTGGCTGCGTGCGGCGGTGGTGGCGGCGCATCGAACGCGCCCCCGCTGGCGCCGCCCACCCAGACACCGCCGCCCGCCCCCGCGACGCCGAACGACATCGGCGCGATCGTCGAGTCGGTCCGCGCGCAGCACGGTGTGCCGGCGCTCGCCGGCGCGATCGTGACGACGAGCGGGCTGCACTCGATCGGTGCCAGCGGCACGCGTCGCCTGGGCGTCACCGCGCCCGTTACGGTCGACGACAAGTGGAGCACGGGCTCGACGTTGAAGGCGGTCGTCTCCGCGCTCGCGGCGATCGCGGTCGACGCTGGCAAGATCGCGTGGACGACGACCGTCGAGCAATCGTTTCCCGAGATTTCGTCGTCGATTCGCGCCGAGTACCGAGGCGCGACGCTCGAGCAGTTGCTGTCGCACGCGACCGGATTGCCGCGCGATCCGCCGGACTCGATCTGGGGCGCGACATGGCCGAGTGCCAGGGACGGCCGCAACGCGGCGGCCGCCTGGGGACTGGCGCAGGCGCCCGTCGCGGCCGTCGGTACGTACTCGTACAGCAATCTGGGCTACATGATCGCGGCGGCGATGGTCGAGCGCGCCTGGGGCGGCAACTTCGAAGATCTGATGCGCGACCGGATCTTCACGCCGCTCGCGCTGTCGAGCGCGGGTTGGGGCAACGCCGCTTCGTCCGGTGGCAGCGACCAGCCGGTTGGCCACATTCTCGAGAACGGCGCGTGGACCGTGTGCCAGCCGTGCGGCGCTAACCCCGTGTACAACGCGCCGGGTGGCGCCTACCTGTCGATGCGCGACTGGGCCTCGCTGGTGCGCGAGCTGATGCTGGCCGACGCCGGCAAGTCGACCCTGATCAGCGCCGCGAGCGGCCGCAAGCTGACCACGCCGCGGGTATCCGTTCCGGGCGGTTCATGGCAGTACGCGCTCGGCTGGATGGTCGGCACGCGCGACTGGGCGTCGGGGCGCACGTTCACGCACAGTGGCGCTTACATCGGCTTCAACACCGTCGTGTGGGTCGCACCGGAGCGCGGCTTCGCCGTGCTCGTCGCATCGAACGCGTTCGACTGGTACGGCTACGTGCAGAACCCCGCGTTGGACGCGCTGGCGTCTCGGCTGATTAGCTACTACCTTACCGGGCGGTAAGCGCCGAGACCGCGCCACCCTATTTGTCAGGCGACGCGCGCTCGATTGCGTTGGCCATTCGAGGCGAGGGAGGGGAGTTTGGCAGAGGAGAAACGAACGTTGCGGCGACTTTTTGCCGGGGTTATAGCGCTGATCGCGACGGCCTGCGCCAGCGGACCGTCGACGCGAACCATCGACACCGAAAAGGGGGAGATCCAGGTCAGCGAAGAGGAGTACAAGTTTTGTATGACCGGCAAGGATCGGTACGGCAACCCTAGCCCGGATATTTCATGAGCGAGAGGTCGGCGGCCTCGTGCTTGGGCGCGTTGTCAGAGGTGTTCGAAGCCTTGAGACAACCGAGGGCCGCCGATGCCAAATCGTACCGCGCACAGGATCGGGTTCGGGCGGGTCGGCCGCCGCGTCATTGAAGCGAGCTTCGACGGCGGCGACCTCAGTTCCGATGGTGGGTTGATGCTGCTGCGTTGGGTCGATGAACGCATCGGTCTGACGCGAGCGGTGGCCGCCGTGTTCAGCGACCCGCGCGATCCGGCCAAGATCACCCATCGGCTGCGCGATCTGCTCGCCCGGCGTCTGTACGGTCTGTGCTGCGGCTACGAGGATCTGAATGACCACGACACGCTGCGCGCGGACCTGCTGATGCAAACCGCCGTGGGTCGCACCGAGCCGCTGGCCTCCTCGCCGACGCTGTGCCGGCTGCAGCGCGGGGCCACACGAGCGCAGGCAGTGGCGCTGCACGGGGTGCTCATCGAGCAGTTCATCGCCAGCCACAAGACAGCGCCCGCCGAACTGGTGCTCGACATCGACGCCTCGGATGTGCCGCTGCACGGCCGCCAGGAGCTGGCCGAGTTTCACGCCTACTACGATGCACACTGCTACCTGCCGCTGTACGTGTTCTGCGGCCAGAGCCTGTTGGCCTGCGTGCTGCGGCGCAGCCGCATCGACGGGGCGAAGCACGCGGCGGCGGTGATCAAACTGCTCGTCGCGCGGCTGCGGCAGGCCTGGCCCGCGGTGCGAGTCATCGTGCGCGGCGACTCCGGCTTTTGTCGCCAACGGCTGCTGCGCTACTGCGAGCGCGCCGGCGTGGGCTACGTGATCGGCCTGGCGCGCAACGCGCGGCTCGAAGCCCGCGTCGCCCTGGCCGAGCTGATGCTCGCCGACGAGTTCGGTCGGACCGGGATGAAGCAACGGTTCATCGGCGAGTTCGACTACGCCGCCGACAGCTGGAACCGCGAGCGGCGGGTCATCACGCGGCTGCAGTAACGGCGCCCAAGGCACCAACCCCCGCTTCGTCGTGACCAACCTCGAGACCGAAGCCGTCGATCTGTACGAGCGGCTGTACTGCGCCCGCGGCGAGGCGGAGAACCGAATCAAGGAAGTGCAGCTCGATCTGTTCGGCACCCGCGCCAGCTGCCACAAGTTTGCCGCCAACCAACTGCGCCTGCTGCTGGCCGCCCTGGCCTACACGCTGATGCAGCGGCTGCGCGCGATCGCGCTGGCGGGCACCGAACTGGCGCGGGCCACCGCCGCCACCATCCGGGTGCGGCTGCTGAAGATCGGCGCGGCCATCGTGCGCAACACCCGCCGGGTGCGCATCCTGCTCGCCTCGCATCATCCGCTGCGCGCGCTGTTCCTGCACGCCGCCCGCGCGCTGGCCCCCTGAACCGCTCCGAGTGCTGTCCCCGGCACGTTGACAAACAACGGGGGCAAGGGGGTAGTCTGCCCGCGAGCGGCCCAACCCCCTCGAGAAGCCGCGCCGCCGTTGCGTCAACACGCAGCGCAGTGACCGACTCCGCACACCACACCGCCAGCGCGCGAAAATCGATCACTCATGAAATTTTCGGGCTAGCTGAACGCCTGGATCCCCGTCTGCGCGCGTCCCAGGATCAGCGCGTGGATGTCGTGCGTGCCCTCGTACGTGTTGACGACCTCGAGATTGACGAGGTGCCGCGCGACGCCGAACTCGTCGGAAATGCCGTTGCCGCCCAGCATGTCGCGCGCCATCCGCGCGATCTCGAGCGCCTTGCCGCACGAGTTGCGCTTCATGATCGAAGTGATCTCGACCGCGGCGGTGCCTTCGTCCTTCATCCGGCCGAGCCGCAGGCACCCTTGCAGCCCGAGCGCGATCTCGGTCTGCATGTCGGCGAGCTTCTTCTGGATCAGCTGGTTGGCCGCGAGCGGACGGCCGAACTGCTTGCGGTCGAGCACGTACTGACGCGCGCGGAACCAGCAGTCCTCGGCCGCGCCCAGCGCGCCCCATGCGATGCCGTAGCGCGCCGAGTTCAGGCAGGTGAACGGACCTTTCAGTCCCTCGACGTTCGGCAGTTCGTTGTCGGCCGGCACGAACACGTCGTCCATCACGATCTCGCCGGTGATCGACGCGCGCAGGCCTACCTTGCCGTGGATCGCCGGCGCCGACAGACCCTTCATGCCTTTCTCGAGGATGAAGCCGCGGATCTTGCCCGTGTCGTTCTTCGCCCACACGACGAACACGTCGGCGATCGGGCTGTTGGTGATCCACATCTTGGTGCCGGTCAGCCGCGAGCCGCCTTCGACCTTGCGCGCGCGCGTTTCCATGCTGCCCGGGTCCGACCCGTGGTTCGGCTCCGTGAGGCCGAAACAGCCGATCCATTCGCCGGTCGCGAGCTTCGGCAAGTACTTCCGCTTCTGCGGCTCCGAACCGAATTCGTAGATCGGCACCATCACGAGCGAGCTTTGCACGCTCATCATCGACCGGTAGCCGGAGTCGACGCGCTCGATCTCGCGCGCGATCAGCCCGTACGCGACGTAGTTCAGCCCCGGGCCGCCATACTCGGCAGGGATCGTGGGGCCGAGCAGCCCGAGCGAACCCATCTCGCGGAAGATCGCGGGATCGGTCTTCTCGTGGCGGAACGCCTCGAGGACGCGCGGTGCGAGCTTGTCCTGCGCGTAGCGCGCGGCGGCATCGCGCACCATCCGCTCGTCTTCGGTGAGCTGTGAATCGAGCAGCAGCGGGTCGTCCCACTTGAACCGGGCCTTCAGCTGCCGGGCGGCGTGCGGCGCGTTCATCGTCGTCTCCGTCGGGAAGTGGCGATTTTACGCGCCGCTTTTCGCGCTCGCCGCGGCGTTCGGCGGCGGATAGACTGCGGCGATCCCGCGACAGCGCTCCCTTGTTCATGCACTCGCCGCCGCCCCGGGCTGGCCAGTCCTCGGC
>JBKBSH010000554.1:0-586 GCA_046291795.1 Burkholderiaceae bacterium
TGCGTCTCGGCCGGCGAGGCCCTGCCGAAGGCCACCTTCGACGCCTGGCGGGCGGCGACGGGCCTCAAGCTGATGGACGGTATCGGCGCCACCGAGATGCTGCACATCTTCATCTCGGCGCCGGAGGAGGCGATCCGCCCGGGCGCGACGGGCAAGCCGGTGCCCGGCTACGAGGCGAAGGTGATCGGCGCGAACGGCGAGGACGTGCCTCCCGGCACGCCCGGCCGCCTCGCGGTGCGCGGGCCGACCGGCTGCCGCTATCTCGCCGACGCCCGCCAGACCAAGTATGTGCAAAACGGCTGGAATTTCCCGGGCGACACTTACGTGCAGGATGCCGACGGCTATTTCTGGTATCAGGCGCGCTCGGACGACATGATCATCTCGTCGGGCTACAACATCGCGGGTCCGGAAGTCGAAGAGGTGCTGCTGTCGCATCCGGCCGTTGCCGAATGCGGCGTGGTCGGTGCGCCGGATCCGGAACGCGGCCATATCGTCAAGGCTTACATCGTCCTTCGTCCAGGCCATACCGGTGATGCGGCGCTGACCAAGACGCTGCAGGATTACGTCAAGAACACCGTTGCGCCAT
>JBKBSH010000555.1:0-585 GCA_046291795.1 Burkholderiaceae bacterium
TCAGCAACAGCCACACCCACCAAGCGGACCGGCATCGACGCGGTCACGACCGCCTCGTATGACCACACCACCAGCGAACATTGACACGACCAATAGCATTATCACGGCCACTCGAGAGCGATCTCCCTTGCCTGGTACGCCCTTGTCTCCACCAGCAGGTGCACTCATGTCACCGCCGTCTGTGCAAGACACTCAGTTTGGCGTTGTCACAACTCCGCCTGGGTCGTCGAGAATATCTCGGCGGCAGCGGCCGTCAAGCGCTACCACATCGAAAACTTCTACAACAACAACAACAACAACGTCATCATCAGCAACAACTCAGGAGCAACAACAGCATAAGCAGCTGGCAACGCCGCCGCCGCCACCACCACCGCCGCCACCAACACTTCCATCATCATCGTCATCGCAACAACCGGCGTCGGCAACGCCATCGTCGTCGTTGATGCCACCACCTCCTGAACTAGCCATCTCACGGTCACCGAATCCTGTCGATCGATCTGGCCACAACCACGCAGATTCGCTCAGCAGCGGGGGTGCTGGTCTCTTGTCA
Organism: Burkholderiaceae bacterium; assembly: GCA_046291795.1. Lineage (GTDB taxonomy): Bacteria > Pseudomonadota > Gammaproteobacteria > Burkholderiales > Burkholderiaceae_F > DSNY01. The sequence goes on from JBKBSH010000555.1 coordinate 551, forward strand.
CCGTCATCTATGTTGGCGAGGTCACGCGTGACATC
>JBKBSH010000556.1:0-574 GCA_046291795.1 Burkholderiaceae bacterium
CGTGGCTCGCGTGGGGGCACGCGTGAGGCGTTGGCGCGCCAGGTTCGCCGCGCTCGCGGCCGTGCTCGCCGCGCTCCTCGCACTCGGCGGCTGCGACAACAGCCCACACCCGCGCGGCATCGAGCACACGAACACGCTGCTCAACGCGTTCCAGGAACGCAGCCCGCGCACGCTCGACCCGACGGCCTCGTACAGCAACAACGAGACCCCGTACACGTACCAGATCTACCAGCCGCTGTACGGCTACCACTACCTGAAGCGTCCGTACACGCTCGTGCCGAAGACGGCCGAGGCGGTCGTCGAGCCGCAGTACCTCGACGCCGACGGGCGGCCGCTGCCGCACGATGCGCCGGCCGACCAGATCGCCTACAGCGTCTACGACATTCGCATCCGCCCCGGCATCCTCTACGCGCCGCACCCGGCGTTCGCGAAGGACGATGCCGGGCGTTTCCGCTACCACGACCTGAAGCCCGGCGACGTCGGACGCCGCCGCTCGCCGCTCGACTTCGAGCACCACGGCACGCGCGAACTCGTCGCCGACGACTACGTCTACGCTTTCAAGCGCCACGCGACG
>JBKBSH010000557.1:0-573 GCA_046291795.1 Burkholderiaceae bacterium
CGACCCGGCCGTCGCCGGCGGCCAGGTTGGCCACCGAATACGCGCGCGAGACGCGGTCGGCTGCGGGCGGGAACAGCTCCAGATACTGCCCGGGCACGAATTCGCAGAAGCAGTCGCCCTCGTGTGCGGGCGCGAGCACGACGCGCCGCACGCCGGGTGCCATGTCCTGCAGTGCCTCGACGCGCAGCGTGAGCAGCCGATCGGGATGCGGCACGTGGCCGGGCCACGCGAGGACATCGTGGCGCGCGATCAGGTCGTCCTCGGTGGCATGATGCACGTCGGCGCGCTGCTCGAGCGCGTGGCCGCTCTCGATCGGCGGAAACTCGATCGCAGGCGCCGGGCAGGTGTTGGCGCAGGTGGTGCAGCCGACCATGCAATTGAGTGGATCGAAAACGACTGGCTTCTTGCGCTCGTAGTCAAAGCGGTAGACGAGCCGGTTGCAGCCGGTCACGCAGGTGCCGCAACCAATACAGGCGTCGTCATGGACGGTCGGGTTCCAGTGGATCTGCTCGCGCGGGATGCCGCGCCAGGGTTTCGTGAACTGCGGGTTGGGCATGGTGTAACCTCGGCATG
>JBKBSH010000558.1:0-571 GCA_046291795.1 Burkholderiaceae bacterium
TTCACCCCGCACTGACGGTAGGGAATCGGGCCGCCGGCATGGATACGATCGAGAGCATGCGCGCCTTCGTGCGCGTGGTGGAGCTAGGCAGCTTCGCGGCGGCGGCGCGTAGCCTGAATCTGTCGGCGGGCATGATCACCAAGCACGTCGGCCACCTGGAGGAACGGACGGGCGCGCGGCTGCTCAACCGCACGACGCGCCAAGTGCGGCCGACCGAGGCCGGCGCGGCCTATTTCGAGCGCTGCACGGCGATTCTCGCCAGCATCGAGGACGCCGAAAGCCTAGCGGGCGCGGACACTGCGATGCCACGCGGAACGCTCAAAGTGACGGCGCCGGTCGAGTTCGGCAATGCGCATTTGGCGCCGCTCGCGGCCGAATTCATGCAGCAGCACCCGCAGATCAAGTTGGTGCTCGATTTCTCGAACCGGGTGGTCGATCTGGTGCAGGAGGGCTACGACCTCGCCATCCGCGTGGCGCAGTCGCTCGACACTGCCCTTGTCGGCCGGCGGCTCGCCAGTTCCCGTTTCCACATCGTCGCCAGCCCGCAGTATCTGGAAACACATGGGCGACC
>JBKBSH010000559.1:0-569 GCA_046291795.1 Burkholderiaceae bacterium
CAGCAGCGGCAGCTGCAGCCAGGCGCGGTCCAGCGCCAGCCGCGCCGCCGGCCGCCGCCGCGCCAGCCGCCAGGCCGCTACGCCGGCGGCCAGCAGCGGCAGCAGCGTCCAGCCCCAGCCCCGCAGCCAGGCGCTCGCGTGCAGCACCAGCAGCGTCAGCGTCGGCAGCGCCCGCTGGCTGCTGGCGAACGCCTGCGCCACCTGCGGCACGACGTAGGTCATCAGAAACACCACGATGGCCAGCGCGAAGGCGGTGACGATGGCCGGATAGAGCAGCGCCGACAGGATGCGCTGGCGCAGTGCCTCGGCGGCCTCGCGCTCGTCGGCCAGCCGCTGCAGCACGGTGCCCAGGCGCCCGCTGGCTTCGCCGGCGGCCACCACCGCGCGGTATGGCGCATCGAACACGCGCGGATGGCGCGCGAGCGCCGCCGCGAGCGTACTGCCGGCGTTGACTTCGGCGCGCAACTCGGTGACGAGGGTCTGCTGTGCGGCGTCGTCGGCCTCACGCGCGAGTTCGGCCAGCGCCCGCTCCAGCGGCAGGCCGCTGTCCACGAGCGCAGCCAACTGCC
>JBKBSH010000560.1:0-563 GCA_046291795.1 Burkholderiaceae bacterium
GGTCGAGTGCCGCCACCTGCGCCACCATTGGCAAGATGACGCTGCCCGAACTGACACGCCGGGGCTACCCTGAGCACATGGTGGTGGGCACCCTGGCCGGGGCCAGCACGCTGGGCCTCTTGATCCCGCCGTCGATCATCATGATCGTCTACGGCGTATCGGCCGAAGTGTCCATCTCGCAGCTGTTCATTGCGGGCGTGCTGCCGGGCCTTCTGCTGGCGGCCGTGTTCTCAGGCTACATCATGGTCTGGGCGCTGCGGCACCCCGACCAGATTCCCGCCGCCGACGTGCGCCTGACCTTTGCGCAAAAGCTGGCCGAGTCGCGCAGCCTGATCCCGGTGGTGCTGCTGATCGCAGCGGTGCTGGGCAGCATCTACACCGGCTTTGCCACGGCCACCGAAGCCGCAGCCGTGGGTGTGGTGGGCTCGCTGGTGCTCTCTGCGGTACAGGGCTCGATGAACTGGGCCGCATTCAAAGCCTCGCTGATGGGGGCCACACGGCTGTATTGCATGATCGCGCTGATCCTCGCGGGTGCCGCGTTCCTTACGCTGGCGATGGGCTAC
>JBKBSH010000561.1:0-563 GCA_046291795.1 Burkholderiaceae bacterium
GCAAGCTGGTCGCCACCCTCGCGACCGAATGGCGTATCCTGCCCGATGACACGACGGTCTGGGAGTTCAAGCTCCGCCAGGGCGTCAAATTCCATGACGGCTCCGACTTCACCGCCGACGACGCGGTGTTCTCGTTCGAGCGCGCCCGCAAGCCGACCTCCGACTATCGCGGCCTTTTGACCTCGATCGACAGCGTCACCAAGGTCGATGCGAACACGATCCGCATCAAGACCAAGGCGCCGAACCCGCTGCTGGTCGAGAACCTGACCAACATCTTCATGATGTCCAAGGCCTGGGCAGAGAAAAACAACGCGCTCGACCCGCAGAACATCCGCGAGCGCCAGGAGAATGGCGCGACGCGCAACGCCATGGGCACCGGTCCGTTCACGCTCGTCTCTCGCGAGCCTGACGTGCGCACGGTGATGCGCCAGTTCCCCGGCTACTGGGGCAAGGGCCAGTTCCCGATGCAGGTCACCGAGCTGATCGTCGTGCCGATCCAGCAGGACGCCACCCGCATCGCCGCGCTGCTCTCCGGCGAGGTCGACGTGGTGCATGACGTTCCG
>JBKBSH010000562.1:0-561 GCA_046291795.1 Burkholderiaceae bacterium
TGAAATTCGGGGTGGTGCGGGAGAGAAGGTAAAAATGGCCTGCGGGAGGAGCGGTGAACCAGCCCACCGTCGTCTTGTCTTCCACCCGCAGATCCTCGAAGGGCGCTTCGCCGGCGGCCGCCACCCGCTTGGCGTCGCGTAGCCGTTCCAGCCGCACCGGCGCCTGGCTGACGGGAAAACTGTCGCCGTTGTGGTACTCCACCCGCACGCGGGCGAGGCCCTGGCCGCGGAAGTTCAGCATGTTCGAGGCGCGCTGCGACAGGTCGATCACCCGGTTGCCGTGGAACGGCCCGCGGTCGTTGACACGCACGATCAGCGAATGGCCGTTGGTCAGGTTGGTGACGCGGGCGTAGCTCGGCATCGGCATGGTGCGATGGGCGGCCGACAGCGTGTGCATGTCGTAGACTTCGCCGTTGGCGGTCAGGCGGCCGTGGAACTGGCGGCCGTACCAGGACGCGACGCCCGTCTCGGTATGACCCTCGCGCTTTTCGAAGGGCGTGTAGCGGCGCCCGGCCACCGTGTAGGACCGGCCGACCCGGTAAACGCCGCCGCCGCGCGGAA
>JBKBSH010000563.1:0-560 GCA_046291795.1 Burkholderiaceae bacterium
GGTCCTTCGAGACCAGCGCGTCGGCACGCGCGCCCACCGCGAGGTCGATGAACTTCTGATCGCCCGGATCGCTGCAGGCGAACGGCGCGGCGGCAACGTGCGCGATCGGTTCGGCCTTGGCGCGCCACGTCGCGAGCAGCGTCAGGCGCCGCCGTACGTCGAGCGCAAAGCGCGGACGCGCGAGCACGTCGGCGAGCTCGGCATCGCACGCGTCGTCGCGCAGCGCGACGACGCGGCCGTCGTCGAATGCGGCGCGCAGCGGGCGCGCGACCGGATCGTCGAACAACCAGAAGTCGAGCAGCACGTTGGTGTCGATCACCACGCGCGGCGGGCGACGGTCCCGGTTCGTCACGCGCAGCGCAGCACCGCGGCGCCTTGCACCCGGCCGCGGCGTACGGCGTCGAGCGCTTCGTTGGCGCGCTGCAGGTCGAACACCTCGACGTGCGTGCGAACGGGAATTCGCGCTGCGAGCGCGAGGAACTCGTCGCCGTCGGCACGCGTGAGATTCGCGACCGAACGCACGACGCGCTCTCCCCACAGGATCTCGTAGGGGAAGGCGG
>JBKBSH010000054.1:0-9654 GCA_046291795.1 Burkholderiaceae bacterium
GACTTCGTTGCGAAGAACGAGGATTTCGTCGCGTTCGCGCGCGACCTGGCGCAGCTGGTCGCCGAACGCAACCCCGCCGACGTCACCGCGCTCGCGGCGCTGCCGCTCGGCGACGGCACGGTCGAGGCGCGGCGCACCGCGCTGATCGGAAGGATCGGCGAGAACATCACGATCCGCCGCTTCGCCCGCATCGAGGCCAAGGGCCGCATCGCGTCGTACGTGCACGGCGGCTCGAAGATCGGCGTGCTCGTCGACGTCTCCGGCGGCGACGCGGAACTGGGCAAGGATCTGGCGATGCACATCGCAGCGAGCAAACCGAAGGCGCTCGACGCCGCGGGCGTGGCGAGCGAACTGATCGATACCGAGCGGCGCATCGCGATCGAAAAGGCCCGCGAGGCGGGCAAACCCGAAGCGATGCTCGAAAGAATCGCCGAAGGCAGCGTGCAGAAGTTCCTGAAGGACGTCACGCTGCTCGGGCAGGTCTTCGTCAAGGCCGCCGACGGCAAGCAGACGATCGAGCAGTTGCTCAAGGCCAGGGGCGCGAAGGTCAACGGCTTCGTGCTGTACGTCGTCGGCGAGGGCATCGAGAAGCGACAGACCGACTTCGCTTCCGAAGTCGCCGCGCAGGCCGCCGCGGCGCGGGGCTGACAAACCGACGGATCGACGGATGACCACGCCCGCGTACAAGCGCGTGCTGCTGAAACTGTCCGGCGAAGCCCTGATGGGCGACGATCCGTTCGGGATCAACCGCGAAACGATCGAGCGAATGGTCGCCGACATCGGCGAAGTCGTTGCGCTCGGCGTCGAACTCGCGATCGTCATCGGCGGCGGCAACATCTTCCGCGGAGTGGCGCTGGGCGCTTCCGGCATGGACCGGGCGACCGCCGACTACATGGGCATGATGGCGACCGTGATGAACGCGATGGCGCTGCAGGACGCGATGCGCCGCGCGGGGATCGAGGCGCGCGTGCAGTCCGCGCTGAACATCGAGCAGGTGGTCGAGCCGTACATCCGGCCGAAGGCGATGCGTTACCTCGAAGAGGGCAAGGTCGTGATCTTCGCCGCGGGCACGGGCAATCCTTTCTTTACGACCGATACGGCGGCGGCGCTGCGCGGCTCCGAGGTCGGCGCGCAGATCGTGCTGAAGGCCACCAAGGTCGACGGCGTCTACAGCGCCGATCCGAAGAAGGACCCCAAGGCAACGCGCTTCGCTTCGCTGACGTTCGACGAGGCGCTCAACCGCAAGCTGCAGATCATGGACGCGACGGCCTTTGCGCTGTGCCGCGACCAGAAACTGCCGATCAAGGTGTTCGACATCGGCAAGCCCGGCGCGCTGAAACGCGTCGTGCTCGGCGAAGACGAGGGCACGCTCGTGCACGTGTGAGTCGCGGAGGAACGAAGATGAACATTGCCGAAATTCGCAAGTCCGCCGAACAGAAGATGCACAAGTCGGTCGAGACGCTGAAACACGATCTGGCCAAGGTGCGAACCGGCCGCGCGCATACGGGGCTGCTCGATCACGTGCTGGTCGACTACTACGGTTCAATGGTGCCGATCTCGCAGGTGGCCAACGTCGGGCTCGGCGACGCCCGGACGATCACGGTGCAACCGTGGGAAAAGAAGATGGCGCCGGTCATCGAAAAGGCGATCCGCGACTCCGATCTGGGGTTGAACCCTGCGACGCACGGCGACGTGATCCGCGTTCCGATGCCGCCGCTGACCGAGGAACGGCGCCGCGAACTGACCAAGGTCGTGCGGCACGAGGGCGAAGCGGCCAAGGTCGCGGTCCGCAACCTGAGGCGCGACGCGATCGCCCATCTGAAGGAGTTGCTGAAGAAAAAGGAGGTGTCGGAGGACGAAGAGCGGCGCGCGCAGGACGAAGTGCAGAAGCTTACCGATCGGTTCGTCGCCGAGATCGACAGGCTGATTGCCGACAAGGAAAAGGAGATCATGACCGTCTGAGCCGCCGTGTCGGCTCGACCGGATCGCCGCACGTGTCCAAGCACGCCAAGATTCCGCGCCACGTCGCCGTCATCATGGACGGCAACGGCCGGTGGGCGACGCGCCGGCATCTGCCGCGTGTGGCGGGCCATTCGCGCGGTGTCGACGCGGTGCGCGCGGTGATCGAGGCGGCCGGGCGCCGCGGCATCGAGTTCCTGACGCTGTTCGCGTTCAGCTCCGAGAACTGGCGTCGTCCCGCCGACGAGGTCTCGGGGCTGATGCGGCTTTTCCTGTCGGCGCTGCAGAAAGAGGTCGGCAAGCTGCGCGACAACGGCGTGCGGCTGCGCATCGTCGGAAACCTCGACGCGTTCGCGCCCGAACTGCAGCGGCATATCGCCGAAGCCGAGGCGCAGACCGCGGGCAACGAACGCCTCAAGCTGACCGTTTGTGCGAGCTACGGCGGCCGCTGGGACATCGTTCAGGCCGTTCGCGCGCTGCTCGCGGCGGATCCTTCGGTCGCGGCGCGTCCCGACGCGATCGACGAGGCGCTGCTCGCCCGGCATCTCGCGCTCGCATTCGCCCCCGACGTCGACCTGCTGATCCGCACCGGCGGCGAGCAGCGGATCAGCAACTTCCTGCTGTGGCAGTCGGCGTATGCCGAGCTGTACTTCACCGACCTGCTGTGGCCGGACTTCGATGCCGGTGCGCTGGACGCGGCGCTGGCCTGGTACGCGACGCGCGAGCGGCGGTTCGGCCGCACCAGTGCGCAGATCGCCGCCTCTGCCTGACGCATCATGCTCGGGCAGCGCGTCGTCACTGCGGTGATCCTTCTGCTCGCGTTGATCGGCGCGCTTGCGGCGGGGCGCACCGTATTCGCCGCGGCGATGTCGCTGGTCGTCGGCGCGGCGGCCTATGAGTGGGCCAGGCTCGCCGCGCATGCGCCGGCGGCCGCCCTGGGCGCCGGGATCGCGCTGGGCGCACTGCTGTTCGGACTCGAGGTGTTCGCCGCGTGGCCGCGCGGGGGCGCCGTGACGACGATCGTCGCGGCGGCCGTCGCCGCCTGGGTGCTGATCGCCGTGTTGCTGGTGCGCGCCGAGCATGCGGGAATCCGCTTCGGCGCCCGGGTCAGGACCGCGCTGGGCGTCGTCCTGCTCGTCGCCGCGTGGGTCGCGGCCATGCAGTTGTACGGCGAAGGTATCCTGATGCTGTTCTCGGCAGCCGCGTTGGTCTGGATCGCGGACATCGCCGCGTACTTCGCCGGCCGCGCTTTCGGCAAACGCAGGCTTGCGCCGCACATCAGTCCGGGCAAGACCTGGGCCGGCGTGGGCGGTGCGATGATCGCGGTGCTGGCGAGCGCGTTGGTACTTGCCGTGGCGACGCCGCAGCTCGGCTTGTTCTCGAACTGGTTGTTACAGACGCTCCCGCTGCCCGGCGCGCTGCTCGCGCTGATGCTGCTGGTGGCGTTGTCGATCGTCGGCGACCTGTTCGAGAGCCTGCTGAAACGGCAGGCGGGTGTGAAGGACAGCGGCCGGCTGCTGCCGGGCCACGGCGGCGTGCTCGACCGGATCGATGCGCTGCTGCCGGTGCTGCCGGCGGCGGTGCTGTTGCGGCAGATTGCGTCATGACCCAGGGTGTGGCCATCCTCGGAGCGACCGGATCGATCGGCGCGAGCGCGCTCGACGTCATCGACCGCCATCCGCAGCGCTTCCACGTCGAGGCGGTCACCGCGCAGACGAGCGTCGATGCGCTGCTCGACATCTGTGCGCGTCACCGGCCGAGGTTCGCGGTCATAGCCGACGAAGCGCGCGCGGCGGCGCTGCGCGCCGGGCTGCGCGCGCGCGGACTCGACACCGAGGCGGACGCGGGAGCGGCGGCGCTGACGCGGGCGGCGACCTGGCCCGATGCCGAGATCGTCGTCGCGGCGATCGTCGGCGCGGCGGGGCTGGTGCCGACGCTGGCGGCGGCACGCGCCGGCAAGCGGCTGCTGCTGGCGAACAAGGAGGCCGTGGTGTGCGCCGGAGCGCTGCTGACCGACGCGGTGCGCGCCGGCGGTGCGACGCTGTTGCCGGTCGACAGCGAGCACAGCGCGATCCACCAGTGCCTGGCCGGCGCGCGGCAGCTCGAACGCGATGTTCGCCGTCTGATCCTGACCGCTTCGGGCGGGCCGTTCCGCCAACGGCAGGACCTCTCGGCCGTCACGCCCGAGCAGGCTTGTGCGCACCCGAACTGGGTCATGGGGCGCAAGATTTCCGTCGACTCGGCCACACTGATGAACAAGGGGCTCGAGGTCATCGAAGCGAGCCGGCTGTTCGGTTTCGATGCGGCACGAATCGCGGTGGTCGTTCACCCGCAGAGCGTGATCCATTCGATGGTCGAATTCGGCGACGGCTCGGTCGTCGCGCAGCTCGGCACGCCCGACATGCGCACACCGATCGCCTATGCGCTCGGCTGGCCGGACCGCATCGAAAGCGGCTCCGCGGCGCTCGACTTCACGCAGCTCGGCGCGCTGAGCTTCGAGACCCCGGACCGGACGCGTTTCCCGTGCCTCGATCTCGCTTATCGCGCATTGCAGGCCGGCCCCGGCGCCTGCATCGTGTTGAACGCAGCCAACGAGATCGCGGTCGAAGCGTTCCTGCAGCGACGGCTTTCTTTCGTGTCGATCGCGGCGGTGATCGAAGCCACACTCGGGCGGTTCGCCCCCGCGACGCCGCAGTCGATCGGCGAGGTGCTCGCGATCGACGCCGAAGCCCGCAGCGCTGCGGCAGTCGTGGCGGCCAACCTGGGGATCCGATGAACTTTCTGACGACCGTGCTTGCTTTCCTGGTCACGCTCGGCGTGCTGATCGTGATCCACGAGTACGGGCACTACTGGGTCGCACGCCGCTGCGGCGTCAAGGTGCTGCGCTTCTCGATCGGCTTCGGCCGTCCGCTGGTGCGCGCGGTGCGCGGGCCGGATCGCACCGAATGGGTCGTCGCGGCGATCCCGCTCGGCGGCTACGTGCGCATGCTCGACGAGCGCGACAAGGACATCGGTCCGATCGCGCCGGCCGATCTGCCGCGCGCATTCAACCGTCAACCCGTCGCCAAGCGCATCGCGATCGTCCTGGCCGGCCCGTTCGCCAATCTGCTGCTCGCCGTCGGCGTGTACTGGGCGCTGAACGTCGTCGGCGTGATGGAGCCCAGGGCGGTCATCGCCGCGCCCGCGCCGGACTCGCCGGCCGAACGCGCCGGATTCGCGCGCGGCGATCTCGTGCTGGCGATCGACGGCGAACCCGTGCGTTCCTGGAACGAACTGAACTGGCTCGTGCTGCAGCGGGCGGTCGACCGCCGCGCCTTCGACGTTCGGGTGCAGGGGGCCAACGGCGTCACGCGCGAGCTTCGGCTCGACCTGTCCGGGTTGGCAAGACACGACACCGAAGGCAACGCGATGCCGCGCGTCGGGCTTGCGCCGTACGCCGGCCCGCCGCGCGTCGGCCGGATCGCCGAAGACAGCGCCGCGCAGCGCGCGGGCTTGCAGCCGGGCGACCGGGTGCTCGAGGTCGGCCGCCAGCCGGTGGCCTCGGCGCGCGAGCTGATCGACGCGATCCGCCGTTCGCCCGGCGTCGAGCTCGAGCTGCTGATCGAGCGTGACGGGCGAACGCGGATCGTGACGGTCACGCCGGCGCGGACCCTCGACGACAGCGGTCAGACGGTGGGACGCATCGGTGCCGAGGTCGGCGACCGTCCCGAGCTGATCAAGGTGCGTTACGGGCCGATCGAAAGCGTCGGCCTCGCGGTCGAGCGGACATGGGACACGGCGATCTTCTCGCTGCGCATGCTGGGAAAGATGATCACCGGCGAGGCGTCCTGGAAGAACCTGTCGGGGCCGGTGACGATCGCCGACTACGCGGGCAAGACCGCCAGTATCGGCATCGTCGCGTATCTGAGCTTTCTCGCGCTCGTATCGATCAGTCTCGGCGTGCTCAACCTGCTGCCGATTCCGGTGCTCGACGGAGGGCACTTGCTGTACTATCTCGTCGAAATCCTGAAGGGCAGCCCGCCGGCCGACTGGGTCGTCGAATGGGGGCAACGCGCCGGCATCGGTGTCCTGATCCTGCTGACGGCGCTGGCGCTGTACAACGACCTGACACGACTCTTGCTCTGAGAAGTTGTGAAGATTTCGTCGCGAGCGGCCCGCTGGCTAGGCGCACGCAGCCGCAGGGCCGAGACATATCAAATAGATAGGCGAGGCCCGAGCACCGCGCAACGACGCCAGCGGGCCGCGCAGTAGAAAGATTCACAACTTACGACATCCCGCCGCTCCACCTTCCGCATCTGATTCCACCTTGAAGCACGCATTCCGCCGTCGATCGCGACGCGGCGTCGGGACGACGTTGCGCGGCGCAACCGCCGCCGTTTTCTGCGCCTTTGCCGCCACTGCGCTCGCGCAGGAGTTCGTGGTCAAGGACATCCGTGTCGAAGGCATCCAGCGCACGGAGGCGGGAACGGTCTTCAGTTACCTGCCTGTGCGCGTCGGCGATCGCTTCGATCCTGAAAAAGGCGTCGCCGCCATCCGCGCGTTGTACGCGACGGGGCTGTTCAAGGACGTACGCCTCGAAGTCGACGGCGACGTGCTCGTCGTCGTCGTCGAGGAGCGACCGGCGATCGCGTCGATCGAGTTCACCGGCATCAAGGAGTTCGACAAGGACGCGGTGAAGAAATCGCTGCGCGAGGTCGGACTCGCCGAAGCGCGCGTGTTCGATCGGTCGCTGCTCGAGCGCGCCGAGCAGGAGCTGAAGCGCCAGTACCTCGGCCGCGGTCTGTACGCGGTGCAGGTGACGACGACCGTGACACCGGTCGAACGCAACCGCGTCAACATCGTCATGGCGGTCGACGAGGGCGAGGCGGCGCGCATCCGGTCGATCCGCTTCACCGGCAACAAGGCATTCTCCGACCGGCAGCTGCTGCGCGAGATCGAGCTGTCGACGCCCGGCTGGTTCACCTGGTACACGAAGCGCGACCAGTACGCGCGGCAGAAACTGCAGGGCGATCTCGAGACGCTGCGCAGTTTCTATCTGAACCGCGGCTACCTCGACTTCAACGTCGAATCCACGCAGGTGTCGATCAGCCCTGACAAGCGCGACATCCACATCACGATCAATCTGGTCGAGGGCGAGCGCTACACGATCTCGGAGGTCAAGCTCGCCGGCGAACTGCTCGGGCTGGAGGACGAGCTGCGTGCGCTGATCGACGTGAGGCCGGGCGAGACCTTCAACGCCGAGCGGCTCAACAACGTGTCCAAGCGAATCGCCGACCGCTTCAGCCAGCTCGGCTACGCCTTCGCGTCGGCGAACCTGGTGCCCGAGCCCAATCGCGACAAGCGCGAGGTCGCCTTCACGATCTTCGTCGACCCCGGCCGCCGCGTGTACGTGCGTCGAGTCAACATCACCGGCAATGCGCGCACGCGCGACGAAATCATCCGCCGCGAGGTTCGCCAGTTCGAGAACGCGTGGTTCGATTCGGAGAAGGTGCGGCTGTCGCGCGACCGCATCGACCGGCTCGGCTTCTTCGAAAAGGTCGAGGTCGAGACGCCTGCCGTTCCCGGTTCGCTCGACCAGATCGACGTGAACTTCAACATCAAGGAGCGGCCGACCGGCAACATCCAGGCGGGCGCCGGCTATTCGAGCACCGAGAAGCTCGTGTTGCAGGCCGCGTACACGCAGCAGAACGTGCTCGGGTCGGGCCACGCGATTTCGTTCGAAATCAACACCAGCCGCGCGAACCGCACGCTCGCGCTCACGCACGTCGACCCGTACGTGACGATCGACGGGATCAGCCGAACGACCGAAATCTTCGAGCGCAAATCCGACCTCGCGCGGCTGCGCTTGGGCAGCGTCGACTTCACGCAGCGCGGCGGCGCGGTTCGCTTCGGCGTGCCGTTCACCGAGTTCGACACGGTGTTCTTCGGGCTGGGCTACGAAGGGACCCGGATCGGACTGACGCAGGCGAGCCCGCTGCGGTACATCGACTACGTCAACCGCTTCGGACAGGAGACTCAGGCGCTGATCGGTACCGTCGGATGGGCGCGCGACAGCCGCGACAACATCCTGGTGCCCACGCGCGGGCGCTATCAGCGCGCCTTCCTCGAAGTCGGCACACCCGCGCTCGACCTGCAGTATTACCGGCTGACTTATCAGTACCAGCAGTTCACGCCGCTGACCTCGCGCTTCACGCTCGCGTTCAACGGCGAGGTTGGCGTCGGCGGCGGCTACAGCGGCAAGGCGTATCCGCTGTTCAAGAACTTCTACGCCGGCGGCATCGGCAGCGTGCGCGGCTACGACGGCGGCTCGCTCGGCCCGCGCGACGCCGTCGGCGACCCGCTCGGCGGCACGCGCCGGCTCAACGGCTCGGTCGAAGCGCTGCTGCCGCTTCCGGGCGCCGACCGGACGCTGCGCGCGCTGGCGTTCGTCGATGCGGGCCAGGTGTGGGGTGCGGATCAGCCCGTTCGATTCGGCGACCTGCGCTATTCGGCGGGCGTAGGCATTGCGTGGATCTCGCCGATCGGCCCGCTGAAGTTGAGCTACGCGTACCCGCTGAAGACCGAACCGTTCGATCGGACCCAGCGTTTCCAGTTCCAGATCGGCACCGGCTTCTGACGCTTCGCTGCGCTGGCGAAGCCGACCCCTATGGCAGAATACGCGACCCCAGTGAAGACGAGGCTCCCGATGAAAGGCTGGCTGAAGCTCGCGTCGGCTTTTCTGCCCGCGGCGTTGGCGCTCGCAGCGCCGGCCGCGCAGGCGCAGGAACTGAAGCTCGGCTACGTCAACTCGGAGCGCATCCTGCGCGACTCGGCGCCGGCACGCGCAGCGGCACAGAAGCTCGAGACCGAGTTCGCCAAGCGCGATCGCGAATTGCAGGACATGGGGCAGAAGCTGAAGGCGGCGGCAGAGCGCTTCGAGAAGGATGCGCCGGTGCTGGCCGAGGCCGAACGCGCCAAGCGGCAGCGCGAGCTGGCCGAAATGGACCGCGAGTTGCAACGCCGGCAACGCGAGTTTCGCGAAGATCTGAACCAGCGCCGCAACGAGGAGCTGCAGGCGCTTCTCGACCGCGCGCAGCGCATCGTGCGGCAGATCGCCGAGCAGGAGAAGTTCGATCTGATCGTGCAGGACGCCGTGTTTTTCAGCCCGCGCGTCGACATCACGGACAAGGTCCTGCGCGCGCTGAACAACGGCAAGTGAGCCGATGGCCGCGAACGGCCTGACGATCGCGCAGCTCGCTGCAGCGATCGAGCGATCCACCGCAGGCCGCCTCGTCGCCAGGATTGCCGGAGACTTCGATCGGCGTGTCGACTCGGTCGCGCCGCTCGAAGCGGCGGGCGACACGCAGCTCAGCTTCCTCGCCAACCCGCGCTATCGCGCCGCCGCGCTGGCGAGCCGCGCGGCAGCGATCGTGCTCGACGCCGCCGGCGCAGTGGAGGTTTTCCCGGCGGGGCGCGTCGAAGGCAGCCTGATCGTCTGCGACGCGCCCTACGCATGGTTTGCGCTGGCCGCGCAGCAACTGGCGCCGGCACAGCCGTTCGAACCGCGGCGCGCGGACTCCGCACGCATCGCCGAGACCGCGGCCGTCGATGCGACGGCCCGCGTCGACGAACTGGCGGTCATCGAGGCCGGCGCGCGCGTCGGTCCGCGTGCGTGGATCGGCGCAGGATCCTATGTCGGCGCAAACGCGGTCGTCG
>JBKBSH010000564.1:0-560 GCA_046291795.1 Burkholderiaceae bacterium
CCAAGGTCCATAATCAGGGCAAGCGCTATGTCGGTCAGGGGCGTACGGTGATCCTGATCGGCCATGCCGGGCACCCGGAGGTCGAAGGGACGAGGGGCCAGATTCCGGGACCGGTGGTCCTCGTTCAGACAGTCGAGGATGTCGATACGCTCGATATCCCGGTCGATGAGCCGGTGGCTTACGTCACTCAGACAACACTCAGCGTGGACGATACCCGGGACATTATAGCTGCGTTGACGAAACGCTTCTCCGATATTCAAGGACCGGACACCCGCGACATCTGCTATGCGACGCAGAACAGGCAAAGCGCGGTACGCGATCTGTGCGAGGTCGCTGACCTTTTGCTCGTGGTCGGTGCTACGAATTCCTCCAATTCAAATAGGCTGCGTGAAATCGGTGAGGAGGTCGGCATACCGAGCTACCTGATTGCGGATGGCAGCGAACTCGATCCGGCCTGGCTCGAAGGGGTCGAAACCGTCGGCATCACGGCCGGGGCGTCCGCCCCCGAAGTGCTGGTCAACGATGTGATCAACACGCTAAGAGGATTGCGGATTGTCGAC
>JBKBSH010000565.1:0-558 GCA_046291795.1 Burkholderiaceae bacterium
GTCAAGAACACCTCGATCGTCTCGGTCGTCGGCTTCGTCGAACTCTCCCGCGCGGGACAGCTCGTCAACAACGCGACCTTCCAGGCCTTCCAGGTCTTCTCGCTGGTGGCGGTGATCTATTTCGCGATCTGTTTCCCGCTGTCCCGGCTCAGCCGCCATCTCGAAAAGGTGATGAATGCCAGCCGTTCTCATTGACGACGTCTACAAGCGCTTCGGCGACCTCGAGGTCCTGAAGGGCGTCTCGCTCAACGTCGAGAGCGGCCAGGTCGTCGCGCTCATCGGCCGCTCGGGCTCGGGCAAGAGCACGCTGCTGCGCTGCATCAACGGCCTTGAGGCGATCAATGCCGGCCGCATCGAGGTCGCCGGGCACGTCGTCGACCAGGACCAGAAGCATCTGCGCGAGCTGCGCAAGGATGTCGGCATCGTCTTCCAGAGCTACAACCTCTTCCCGCATCTGACGGTCGGGCAGAACATCATGCTCTCGCCGCGCATCACGCAGAACGTCCCGCAGGACAAGGCGGCCGAACGCGCCCGCGAGGTGCTGGCCCAGGTCGGCCT
>JBKBSH010000566.1:0-555 GCA_046291795.1 Burkholderiaceae bacterium
GATCGGGAATCTCGTTGGCGCCAGTGCCGGGGAAGTGTTGCGCCAGCAGTACGCCCACCGCACGGATGCCGGCGAGCGCGCCTTCCTCGAATCGGCCGGCGCGAAACGCAGCCTCCATCTCGCGGCAGACGCGCTCCCAGGCCTCGGCGCCGACCCGCGCGTGGATGCCGCGGTCGGCGACGATTTCGACATCGTGGTCCGCGAGCAGCAGGTAGATGAGAACGCCGTTGTTGTGCTCGGTGTCCCACACGCGCAGCAGGCCGAAGCACTCGATGGCGCGCTGGCGGGGGCTTTGGCCGCGCCACAACCTGGCAAGGCTCAGGCCCGCCTCCACGCAGATGCGCAACTCGCCCAGGTGCCGGGCTTCGCTGGCGCGCACGGCGGCTTCCAGGCGTTGCAGGGCTTCGGCTGGCAATTGGCGACGGCTGTCGGCGCCGTCCAGCCAGAGGTGGCGCAGCCAGGTGGACAGGGGGCGCGCGAAGGCGCTGGGAGGTTCAGCCATGTGTCTCACCGTCTCACCAGCGGCCCGATGCGCCGCCGCCTCCGAAGTTGCCG
>JBKBSH010000567.1:0-547 GCA_046291795.1 Burkholderiaceae bacterium
TATCGACCGTGAGGTCGATATTCGTCTGGTGCGGGACGGAAAGGCTGAATGAAACTTGCTTCACTGAAAAGCGGCCGTGACGGCCGCCTCGTTGTCGTTTCGCGCGATCTCACCCGTTGTGCGGACGCGTCCGCCGGTGCGCCGACGTTGCAGGCCGCGCTCGATGACTGGGACGCGGTGGTTCCGCGGCTGACCGAGATTGCGGATTCGCTCGAAGCAAACCGTATCGCGCATATGCCCATTCGATCCGGCGAAGGTATCGTCGCCTTTGCCGCGTGCCTATCAATGGCTCGACGGCTCAGCCTATGTGAACCATGTTGCGCTGGTTCGGAAGGCGCGTGGCGTCGAGGTGCCGGAGTCGTTCTGGACCGATCCGCTGATGTATCAGGGCATCTCCGACATCGTAATGGCGCCGTGCGATCCAATTCCGCTCGCCGACGAGGCGTGGGGTGCCGATATCGAAGCCGAGGTCGTCGTGATCCTTGGCGACGTTCCGATGGGCGCCACCCGCGAGCAGGCCGCGAAGGCGATCCGCCTCATCATGCTC
>JBKBSH010000568.1:0-553 GCA_046291795.1 Burkholderiaceae bacterium
GGCGAGCCGGTCGACGCCTGGCTCGGCGTGCTCGACGGGATGGTCAAGATGATGATCTGCACGCCGAGCGGGCGCGCCTCGACCTTCACCGGCATCCCCGCCGGCGGCTGGTTCGGCGAAGGCAGCCTGCTGAAGACCGAGGCGCGCCGCTACGACGTCGTCGCGCTGCGCGAGTCGCGCATCGTGCGCGTGCCGCGCCGGACCTTCGAGTGGCTGCTGAACACGAGTATCCCGTTCAACCGCTTTCTGCTCGTGCAACTGAACGAACGGCTCGGCCAGTTCATCGGAATGCTCGAAGCGCAACGCCTGCACGATCCCGACGCGCGCGTGGCGCGCTGCGTGGCGGGCCTGTTCAATCCGCTCCTGTATCCCGGCATCGACAAGAAACTCGAGGTGTCGCAGGAGGAGATCGGCTATCTCGCGGGAATCTCGCGCCAGCGCGTCAACCAGGCGCTGCAGACGCTGCAGCAGGCGGGGCTGATCAAGGTCGAATACGGCGCGATCGTCATCGAGGACCTCGCCGGATTGCGCCGCTACGGCGCCTGATCTTGGA
>JBKBSH010000569.1:0-546 GCA_046291795.1 Burkholderiaceae bacterium
GGGCGCGACCGCCTGCGCAAAGTAGAACGCCGCGCTCAGGTTGACGGCGATGATGCTGTTCCACTGCTCCGGCGTGACGGCTTCGAGCGGCTGTCCGACCTGTCCCAGCACGCCGCCGGCGTTGTTGACGAGCACGTCGATGCGCCCGTGCGCTGCTTCAGCCTCATGCACAAAGCCGAACACTGCATCACGATCTGTGACATCGACTTGACGCGGCTCGCACGCTGCGCCCACAGCTCGGCAGCGCTGCGCCGTCTCCATCAGCTCGTCGTGCAGGATGTCGCAAATCCACACGCTGGCGCCACATTCGGCAAAAGCCAGCGCAATGGCGCGACCAAAGCCATGCGCCGCGCCCGTCACGATCACGGTTTTGCCGTCGAACGCAATGTGCATCGCCGCCTACTCCCAGTTCGCAGCGATCAGCGCGCGCGTCTCCTCGACGGCAACTTCCCAGAGCGCCTGCATCTCATCGTCGCTGCGCTGGTAGTAGCCGTTGAAGTTGCCGTCGCCATAGAACGCGCGTGCGGCGTCGCCAACCAGCGCTGC
>JBKBSH010000570.1:0-250 GCA_046291795.1 Burkholderiaceae bacterium
TGGGGAAAATTTGCGTGCGGATGGCTTCGTCGAGCGCTGCATCGCCATGCATTTCCCCTTCCACTTCCAGGTCGGGCGCGCGTTCCTGCAAGAGGCGCCAAGCCTTGCGCATCTTGGCGGCGCTCTCGGTGTCCTCGCTGCCGAAGCTCGAGTGCGACAGCAGCGCAACTTTCGGCGTGAGCCCGAAGTTCTTTACCGCCTCGGCAGCGAGCAGGGTCATTTCCGCAATTTCCTCGGCGGACGGGTCCGG
>JBKBSH010000570.1:260-544 GCA_046291795.1 Burkholderiaceae bacterium
GGGTTCACATAGGTGTCGCAGATGAACAGCGTGCGGCCTTCCAGCATCAGCGCATTCATGGCGTAGAAGTTTTCCACGCCCGGCTTCTTCGGGATGATGCGGTTCACATAGCGCAGGTGCAGGCCATAGTTGGCGAAGGTGCCGCAGATCATGCCGTCGGCTTCGCCGAAGTGCACCAGCAGCGAGGCAATCAGCGTGGCGCGGCGGCGCACTTCCTTCTGCGCCAGTTCCGGCGAGATGCCCTGGCGTTCCATCAGCTTGTGGTAGTAGGTCCAGTAATCCTT
>JBKBSH010000571.1:0-541 GCA_046291795.1 Burkholderiaceae bacterium
TGAAAGGGTGACGCGGTCGCCGCAGACCACTTCGGCGCGTTTGCCGCGGGGCACGCAGGCGAGCACCGTGCCGTCGTCAAGCTGCGCCAGGTATTGCCGCCCGAACGCGCCGACGATGCGCGCCGCCAAACCGGTGGCGGCGGACGTTGCGGGTTTTGTGCTGCGCTTGCCTTTGGGGCGTTGCGGGTTGGGGCGCTCCTGGTCATCCATGCAGGCTGCTTCAGCGCACGGCGTGCGCATACACCGCATCGGCCTTGGCCGCGCAGATGAAGTCGTTGCGGGTGATGCCGCCTGCCGAATGGGTGTTGAACGCCACGTCGCAGTGGTTGTACTGCACCAGCAGGTCGGGATGATGATCTTCGCGGTGGATCACCCAGGCCAGCGCGTTGACGAACGCCAGGGTCTGGTAATAGTTGCCAAAGGCATAGGTCTTGCGGATGCTGCCGTCAGCAAACCGCCAGCCGTCGAGCAGTTGCAGATAGGGCACCATGGCGGCGGCGTCCAGGCGCTGGCTGGCGTCGAGCGGGGTGCAGTGGGTGTC
>JBKBSH010000572.1:0-539 GCA_046291795.1 Burkholderiaceae bacterium
CGCGGCGCGGCGCCGCAGGAGAGAGGCTTCAATGAGGCCGCGGCGAATCGCCGCGGATAATTCGACCTGTGGCACAAGGGCGAACTGCGCGTGGCGCTTCAATGAGGCCGCGGCGAATCGCCGCGGATAATCGAGGCCCCAGCGCCCGTTCTGCGAGCGGGTGGAAGCTTCAATGAGGCCGCGGCGAATCGCCGCGGATAATCTTGCGGGCGAGCGGGGGCCCGCATTCTGAATATGGCTTCAATGAGGCCGCGGCGAATCGCCGCGGATAATCCGCTCGTCGGCCTCATCTACGAGGTCGGCCAGTATGCTTCAATGAGGCCGCGGCGAATCGCCGCGGATAATCCACACTCGCGCACGATGCCCGCCCAGATGCGCAAGCTTCAATGAGGCCGCGGCGAATCGCCGCGGATAATCCGCCGCCTTGCGGCGATACGTCGCCTGAAACTTCACGCTTCAATGAGGCCGCGGCGAATCGCCGCGGATAATCTGGGCGGAACCGGCGCTGGACATAGCGGCCATGGGGTCTTCAATGAGGC
>JBKBSH010000573.1:0-285 GCA_046291795.1 Burkholderiaceae bacterium
GCTGCCGCCCGAGAAGGCGAGCAAGACGTACCGCACGGGGGACTTCATCAAAGCCCGCATCGTGGCGGCCGAAGGCCACGATCTGATCGGCTTGCCGGTCTGAGCGCCGAACCCCGAGCCCGGTGAAGCGCCGCGGTTGACGGGGCGCGTCGGGGCATGTGTGCCCCGCGGATCGGATCGGATCGGATCGGCCAGACGAGCCCAAAACAAAAGCCGGCATCAGCCGGCTTGCGTGTTGATCTGAAAGCAGATCGATGAATCGTGGTGCCCAGGAGAGGACTCGAA
>JBKBSH010000573.1:295-536 GCA_046291795.1 Burkholderiaceae bacterium
CCTCTCGGCGCTAGTACCTGAAACTAGTGCGTCTACCAATTCCGCCACCTGGGCGCTTCAGGAATGACCAAGATTATAGCAGCATTCGCAGGAGGTTTCCCGAGGCAAGTGTGGCCAGGGGGCGGAGACAACCGCGGCGGGCCGGGCGGTCGGGGATGGCCGCGGTCGATGGGGTTTGCGCAACAAAAAACCCGCCGGGACGGCTTCCGGGCGGGTTTTTCTGCAGGTCGGGACGGGGCGC
>JBKBSH010000055.1:0-9605 GCA_046291795.1 Burkholderiaceae bacterium
CCGGTCCTGTTCGGGATCGGCGTGGCGACGAGCGTGCTCATCGGTCGCACTCCCCCGAAAGAAAAACGGGGTCGGAGTCGAATTTCGGCGGGCGACGTGCGCTCACGCGAAACACTCGAGGCGAAGATTCGACTCTGACCCCGTTTTTCGCTCCGCACGCGCTCATCGGTCGCACTCCCCGCCGATCATGTTGATCGAGCCGAAGGTCGGCACGATGTCGGCGAGCTGGTGGCCCTCGAGCATCCGGTGCGCGCCGCCCATGTGGACGAAGCTCGGCGAGCGCACGTGCACCTTGTACGGCGTTCCGCTGCCGTCGCTGACGATGTAGAAGCCGAGTTCGCCGTTGGCGCCCTCGTGCGCGACGTAGCAGTCGCCGGCCGGAACGCGCGGCCCTTCCATGATCAGCTTGAAGTGGTTGATCAGCGATTCGATCTCGCGGTAGACGAGCCGTTTCGGCGGCAGCGTGCAGCGGCGGTCGTCGACCGAGACCGGCTGGCCTCCGGTTTCGCGCAGCAGCTCGATCAGCTGGCGGATCATGTAGACCGACTCGTCCATCTCGCGCATGCGCACGTAGTAGCGGTCGTAGTTGTCGCCCTTGATGCCGACCGGAACGTCGAAGTCGAGCTCGGCGTACGCGAGATACGGCGTGTCCTTGCGCAGGTCGCGCGGGGCGCCGGTCGACCGCAGGATCGGGCCCGTATAGCCCCAGTGGATCGCCTCCGCCGTCGAGATCACGCCGACGTCGCGCATCCGCTCGATGAAGATGCGGTTGCGGTCCATCAGCCCGTGAACGCGGCCGACGAACTCGTCGAACCGGTCGAGAATCTGCTCGAGCCGCTCGAGCCAGCCCTCGGGCAGATCGCGCGCGAGCCCGCCGATGCGGCCGTACGAGTACGTCACGCGCGCGCCGGTCAGATCGGCCAGATGCTCGTAGATGGAGTCGCGGATCGTGACCAGGTACAGGAACGCGGTCATCGCGCCGAGCTCCATCAGCGCCGCCGCCACACAGGTCAGGTGGTCGGCGATGCGCGAGTACTCGGCGAGCAGCGTCCGCAGCAGCCTGCAGCGGCGCGTGATCTCGATGCCCATCAGCGTCTCGACCGCGTCGCAGTAGGCGAAGTCGTTGATCAGCCCCGAGCAGTAGTTCAGCCGGTCGACGTACGGGATCAGGTTGTGCCAGGTGTGGTCCTCGCACTCCTTCTCGAACCCGCGATGCAGATAGCCGCAGTGCACGTCGACGCGAACGACCCGCTCGCCGTCGAGCTCGGTGACGATCTGGATCGTTCCGTGCGTGGCCGGGTGCGACGGCCCGATGTTGACGATGACCGTGTCGTCGCGCTGCGGCGTCGTGAACGCAGGGCGGATCGGATTGGGGAGCTTCATGTCCACGGCGTCACTCCGCCGCCCGATACGGCACCAGCGGCTGCTCGCGCTGCTTCGGGTAGTCCTTGCGCAGCGGATGGCCGACGAAACCCTCGTACAGCAGGATCGGGCGCAGGTCGGCGTTGCCGCGGAAGCCGATTCCGTACATGTCGTGGCACTCGCGCTCCATGAAGCGCGCCGACCCGTACAGCGCGACCAGCGAATCGACCGTCGGGTCCGCCTCGGCCACACGCGCCTTCACGCGGACGCGCACCTTGTGCTGCGTCGAGTAGAAGTGCCAGACGACCTCGAAGCGCGGCGACTGCCCGAGCCAGTCGACTGCGGTCACGTCGAGAAACAGATCGAAGCCGAACTCGTCCTTCAGCCGCCGCACCAGCGGCAGCAGGTTCGCCGGTTCGATCGCGAACACCAGCACGCCGTGCGCGATCGAGATGTCGCGCGCAAGCGGCGCCAGCGCCGGCCGAACGCGATCGAACGGATGCGCGCCGGCCATCAGAAGTCCTTCGTCACGATCGGATGGCGCTGGCGCGCGATCTTGTCCTGCAGCTGCATGATCCCGTCGATCACCATCTCGGGCCGCGGCGGGCAGCCCGGAACGTAGACATCGACCGGGATGATCCTGTCGATGCCGGGCAGCGCGGCGTAGTTCTGGTAGAAACCGCCGCTCGTCGCGCACGCGCCGAAGGCGAGCACCCATTTCGGTTCGCACATCTGTTCCCAGACCTTCAGCAGGATCGGCGCCTGCTTGTGCGTGATCGTGCCGACGACCATCAGCAGGTCCGACTGCCGCGGCGAAAAGCGCGGCAGCGCCGCGCCGAAGCGGTCGGTGTCGTACGGCGTTCCGCTCACGGCCATGAACTCCATCGCGCAGCACGCGGTGACGAACGGGTACGGGAACAGCGAGAACTTGCGCGCCCAGCCGATCAGTTCGTCCTTCTTCGTCGAGATGAACTCGAAAGCGCCGCTCTTTTCGTGCGCGATCGGGATCGTCCTGCGGTCCATCTTCATCGCGTCACCGCCTCGAGCAGCCGCGCGCGATACACGTACAGCAGGATCAGCACGAGCAGGAACACGAAGATGAAGAACGTGACCAGCATGAAGCCGGTCAGCGGCTGCGCGCCGAGCGCCCAGATGAACAGGTACACGGTCTCCAGATCGAACAGGATGAAGACGATCGCGACCGCGTAGTACTTGATCGGCACCGCCTTGACGTTGGTCGGGTCGATCACGGTGGCGCCGCACTCGAAAGGCTCGAGCTTGAGCGCGGTCGGCGCCGGCTGCGGACCGAGCAGCCTGTTCAGCAGCAGCGTGAAGCCGACGAAGCCGAGGATCGCGAGCAGGTACAGCAGAAAGACGGCATACGGGCTCATCGCGTCCTCCGCGCGGCTGCCGCGCTCGCGCGCGGCACCGGGCCTGCGTGACGCGCGTCGGATCGCGCTGTGCCGTGCCGGTCGGACATGGATCGCTCGTCGTGTGTCGCCGCGGTGTTCGTTCGCGTCGCGCGACGATTCATCGCGCGTGCGGTTTTGTCAGGGCGCTACCGTAGGCGTTGCTGCGGACGGCCACGTTGACCATCGTCAAGCGCCGCCGACGGCCGACGCGGTCGTTCGGCTTTTGCTGATCTCGGTCGACTGCCGGACCCGACGCGTCGAAGAGCCGTTCCGCGGCGCTTCAGCCGTGCAGACGTTGATACTTGGCGAGCAGCGCTTCGCGCGACTCCTGGTGGTTCGGGTCCGGGACGATGCAGTCGGCCGGGCACACGTCGACGCACTGCTGCGTGTCGTGCGCGCCGACGCACTCGGTGCATTTGTCCGGATCGATCACGTAGATCGGCGAACCCGGAGAGATCGCCTGGTTGGGGCACGGTTCCACGCACGCGTCGCATGCCGTGCAGTCGTCGGTGATCATCAGTGCCATGGTGTTCTCCTGTGGGTCATGTACGCCGCTAGGCGAACGCGCTGGTGTACGAAGTGAGCGCCTTCATGTAGTTGGCGCGTTCGAAAGCGGCGGGATCGGGACAAGCCTGCTGCGACAGCGAGCCTTTCATCTGCGCGACCGACTCGTACTCGCGCCCGGCCATCCACGCGCGCACGCCGTCGACGAGCTTGGCGACGTGCGCGCAACCGTTGCGCAGCAGGCAGCTGGCGACCATCACGCAATCGGCGCCGGCGAGCAGGAGCTTGAGCACGTCGTCGGCCGTGTGCGCGCCGCCGGTGGCGGCGAGGTTCGCGTCGATGCGGCCGCGCAGGATAGCGATCCAGCGCAGCGCGAGCCGCAGCTCGTCGGACGTCGACAGCGCAAGCTGCGGCGCGACCGCCAGCTCGTCGAGCACGATGTCGGGCTGCAGAAAGCGGTTGAACAGCACGAGCCCGCGCGCGCCGGCGCGCACCAGCCGCACCGCCATGTTGGCCATCGCGCTGAAGTACGGCGACACCTTGACCGCGACCGGGATCGACACCTGCCGCGTCACCGATTCGACCAGCTCGATGTAACGCGCCTCGACCGCGGCGCTCGTGTCGTCGGGGTCGGCGGCGAGAAAGTACACGTTCAGCTCGATCGCGTCTGCGCCGGCCTGCTCGAAGCGCCTGGCGATGCCGGTCCAGCCGCCCGGCGTGTGGCCGTTCAGGCTCGCGATCACCGGCACCGACAGCGCGCGCTTGGCGTCCTCGATCAGCTTCAGGTACCGGTCCGGCCCGGTGCGGTACGGCTGCGGCTCCGGGAAGAAGCCGCGCGCCTCCGGCGAGACCTCGGCGCCGTACAGCATCAGGTCGTGCGTGGCCATCTCCTCGTGCTCGATCTGCTCCTCGAACAGCGAAGGCAGCACCGCCGCGGCGATTCCCGCGTCCTGCAGCCGCTTCAGGCTGTCGATCGATCCCGTCAGCGGCGACGCCGACGCGACGACCGGATGCGCGAGCGCCAGTCCCAGATACGACGTGCGCAGATCGACGTTCATGACTCGGCCCCCTGCGCAGGTGCGGCGATCGTTTCGGTGGCGACCGCGGGCGCCGCCGCGCCGGCCGGCGCCGCAGGCGCGGCGGCGTCGGCGACGACGCGATGCACGCCGGCGATCTGCTCGTACAGTTGCCAGCGGGCATCGGCCTCGGCCTGCGCGGCTTTCGCGAGCCGCTTCGCGCGTACCGGATCGACCTGCGCGAGCATCGCGAAGCGGCCTTCCTTCATCGTGAACTGCTCGAGCGGGATCGTCGGCTTGCGCGAGTCGAGCTTCAGCGGCTGGTCGCCGCCGCCCATCGCGAGCCGCGGATCGTAGTGATACAGCGTCAGGTAGCCGCTCTTGACCGCGTCGCGCTGGTGGCTCATCCCGGTGGTCATGTCGATACCGTGCGCGATGCAGTGGCTGTACGCGATGATCAGCGACGGCCCGGGCCACGAGGCCGCTTCCTGGAAGGTGCGCACCGTATGCACGGGGTTCGCCCCCATCGCGACCTGCGCGACGTAGACGTTGCCGTACGCCATCGCGATCATGCCGAGGTCCTTCTTGCCGATCGCCTTTCCGGCCGCGGCGAACTTCGCGACCGCGCCGCGCGGTGTGGCTTTCGACGCCTGGCCGCCGGTGTTGCTGTAGACCTCGGTGTCGAGCACCAGGATGTTGACGTTCCTGCCCGACGCGAGCACGTGGTCGAGCCCGCCGTAGCCGATGTCGTACGCCCAGCCGTCGCCGCCGACGATCCACACGCTGCGCGCGACGAGGTTGTCGGCGACCGCGGCGAGCCGCGCGGCCTCGGGGAAGCGCAGCTTGCCGAGGATCGCCTTCAGCCGCGCGACGCGTTCGCGCTGCGCGCGGATGTCCTCGTCGCCGGATTGCGGCGCGTCGAGCAGCTCGTCGGCGAGCGATTCGCCGATTTCGGCGCGCAGCTCGCGCACCAGCATCCGCGCCAGATCGCGCTGCGCGTCGATCGCCAGCCGCATGCCGAGCCCGAATTCGGCGTTGTCCTCGAACAGGCTGTTGGCCCAGGCCGGCCCCCGGCCTTCGGCGTTCTTCGCCCACGGCGTCGTCGGCAGGTTGCCGCCGTAGATCGACGAACAACCGGTCGCGTTGGCGATCACCAGATGGTCGCCGTACAGCTGCGAGATCAGCTTCAGGTACGGCGTCTCGCCGCAGCCGGCGCACGCGCCCGAATACTCGAACAGCGGGCGGCGCAGCTGCGAGCCGCGCAGCGGGTCGATCCGGTCGAGCGGCGGCCGCACCTCGGGCAGGCTCAGGAAGAACTCGTAGTTCGCGCGCTCGGCCTCGAGGTGCTCGAGCTTGGGCCGCATGTTGATCGCCTTGTGCTTGACGACCTGCTTGCTGCGCGTCGGACACACGTCGACGCAGATTCCGCAGCCGGTGCAGTCGTCGGGGGCGACCTGCAGGCTGTAGAGCATGCCTTCGAGGCCGCTGCCGTCCTTGCGCGACCACGGCACCGCCTTGAAGGTCGACGGCGCGCGCTTCATGTCGTCGGGCGTGAGCACCGTCTGGCGGATCGCCGCGTGCGGGCACACGAGCGGGCAGATCGCGCACTGCGTGCAGATCGTCTCGTCCCAGATCGGGATTTCGTGCGCGATGCCGCGCTTTTCCCACTGCGTCGTCGCCGTCGGGAACGTGCCGTCGGCCGGCAGCGCGGACACCGGCAGTCGATCGCCCTTGCCGTCGAGCATCATCGCCGTCACGCGCTGAACGAAGTCGGGGGCGGCGCGGGGAACGACGGCCCTGCGCGTGAACTTCGAGTCGGCGCGCGCCGGCATGCTGACTTCGCGCAGCGCCGCGAGCGACGCGTCGACCGCGGCGAAGTTGCGGTTGAGCACGGTCTCGCCGCGTTTGCCGTAGGTCCTGCGGATCGCGTCCTTGATCTTCGCGATCGCTTCCTCGCGCGGCAGCACGCCCGAGATCGCGAAGAAGCACGCCTGCGTCACCGTGTTGATCCGGCCCGCCAGCCCCGCCTGCCTGGCGACGCCGAGGGCGTCGACGACGAAAAAGCGCAGCTTCTTGTCGAGGATCGACTGCTGCGCTTCGCGCGGCAGCTTGTCCCACACCTCTTCCGGCCCGTACGGACTGTTCAGCAGGAACGTCGCGCCGGGCCGCGCGAGCGCCAGCACGTCGAGCTTCTCCATGAACTCGAACTGGTGGCACGCGACGAAGTCGGCCCGGCGGATCAGGTACGTCGACCGGATCGGCTTCGGACCGAAGCGCAGGTGCGACACCGTGATCGCGCCCGACTTCTTGCTGTCGTACACGAAGTAGCCCTGCGCGAAGAGCGGCGTGTTCTCGCCGATGATCTTCACGGTGTTCTTGGTCGCGCCGACCGTGCCGTCGGCGCCGAGCCCGTAGAACACCGCGCAGGTGACGCCTTCGGCTTCGGTGTCGAAGTCCGCGTCCCACGCGAGCGACAGCCGCGTCACGTCGTCGACGATGCCGACCGTGAAGTGCCGCTTCGGCTGCGGCCGCGCGAGTTCGTCGAGCGCGGCCTTGGCCATCGCCGGCGTGTATTCCTTCGACGACAGCCCGTAGCGGCCGCCGATCACGCGCGGCAGCGGCATGTCGCTCGGCCAGCCTTCGGCGAGCGCGGTGACCACGTCCTGGTACAGCGGCTCGCCGATCGCGCCGGGCTCCTTCGTGCGGTCGAGCGCGGCGATCGCGCGGACGGTCTTCGGCAGCGCTTCGACGAAAGCCTGCACGTCGAACGGCCGGTACAGGCGAACGGTGACGAGGCCCACCTTCTCGCCGGCGGCGGCGAGCCTTTCGACCGCCTCGCGCGAGGCGCCGGTGCCCGAGCCCATCTGCACCAGCACGCGCTCGGCATCCGGCGCGCCTTCGTAGTCGAACAGCCCGTAGCGGCGCCCGGTCAGGCTCGCGAAGCGCGCCATCGACTCGCGCACGATGCCCGGCACGGCCGCATGGAACGGGTTGCACGCCTCGCGCGCCTGGAAGAACACGTCCGGGTTCTGCGCGGTGCCGCGGATCACCGGATCGTCGGGGTTGAGCGCGCGCGCGCGATGCGCGCGGACGAGTTCCTCGTCGATCAGCGCGCGAACGTCTTCCTCGAACAGCAGGTCGATCTTGTTGACCTCGTGGCTGGTGCGGAAGCCGTCGAAGAAGTGCAGGAAAGGCACGCGCGCCTTGAGGGTGGACATGTGCGCGATCATCGCCATGTCCTGCGCCTCCTGCACGCTCGCCGAGGCGAGCAGCGCGAAGCCGGTCGTCCGCGCGGCCATCACGTCGCTGTGGTCGCCGAAGATCGACAGCGCGTGCGTGGCGATCGTCCGCGCGGCGATGTGGAACACCGCGGGCGTGAGTTCGCCGGCGATCTTGAACATGTTCGGCAGCTTCAGCAGCAGGCCCTGCGACGAGGTGAAGGTCGTCGTCAGCGCGCCGGCCTGCAGCGCGCCGTGCACCGCGCCCGCCGCGCCGGCCTCGCTCTGCATCTCGATGACCTGCGGCACGCTGCCCCAGATGTTCTTCCGCCCGGCGGCCGACCATGCGTCGGCCAGCTCGCCCATCGTCGACGACGGCGTGATCGGATAAATGGCGATCACCTCGCTCGTCAGATGGGCGACGCGTGCGGCCGCTTCGTTGCCGTCGAGCACGTGCGAGCGTTCGGTCATGGTGTGCAGGTCTGTGGGTTACAGGATTCCGGCCTTGCCGGCCTCCCAGCGCTGCAACTCGGTCGCGAGCAGCGCCACGTGCTCGCGCTCCTCGGCGGCGAGTTCCTTGTACAGCCCGCGTTCGACCGACCCCTCGGGTGCGGCGTCGGCTTCGCGCGCGAAGAAGTCGACCGCGCGCTGCTCGAACGCGATCGCGATGCGGAAGAGGTTGGCCGGATCCTCGGGCCGGCGGTCGACGCCGGCGAAGATCGCTGCGCGGTCGAGCTGGAATTCGGCCGCGGGCGGCGGCAGGTCCGCGTGGTAACGCTTCGTGAGTGTGGCCATGTGGTCGCGCTCCATCGCCGCCAGCCGGCCGAACAGCTCGCGCAACGCCGGATCGGTCGCATCGCGCGCGGCGCGCTCGTAATAGGCGAGCCCGCCCAGCTCGATCTCGAAGGCCTTGCGCACGGCGTCGAGCGCGCGCGCATCCTCGACCGGCCCGCGCTCGAGCAGCTCGAGCTTGCCCTTGCAGTGCGGGCACATCCCGTACGGGAACGCGAAGCCTTCGCTGACCTTGCCGCATTCCGTGCAGCGCCAGCGCAGCTCGACCCCGGCGCAGCAGATGTACGGTTCGTCGTCGTCGAGCGGACGCTTGCAGCGGGGGCAGACGGTCATGGCTTCTTCAACTCGGTAGGGTGGAACGGGTACTCGCCGCGCGCTCGGCTGCAAGCGCCGCCGCAGCCGCGCATCGCGCCATGCAAACGGCCCTTCATGGCGCGGACTCGGCTGCGACCGGCGTCGGCGGCACGAAGGCCGCGGCGTCCTCGCGCGTGATCGGCCACTTGGTCTTGCCGCCCGCCAGGTACGCGCCGATCGCCCGCGCGGCGCGGCGGCCCGCGCCCATCGCGAGGATCACGGTCGCTCCGCCCGTGACGATGTCGCCACCGGCGAAAACGCCCGGCACGCTCGTCGCCTGCGTGTACTCGTCGGCGACGATGTAGCCCCACTTGTTCAGTTCGAGCCCCGGCGTGGACTTGGTGACGATCGGATTGGCCTTGGTGCCGAGCGCGTAGATCACCGTGTCGCAGTCGAGCTCGACGAACTCGCCCAGCGGAACCGGCTTGCGGCGGCCCTTGTCGTCCGGCTCGCCGAGCTGCATCTTCTGCACCTTCATGCCGCGGACGTTGCCTTCGGAGTCGGTCAGGATCTCGACCGGTGCGTGCAGGAAGAAGAACTCGATGCCTTCTTCCTTGGCGTGCCGCAGTTCCTCCACCCGCGCCGGCGCTTCGGCCTCGGAGCGGCGATACACGCAGCGCACCGTCGGCGCGCCGAGCCGTTTGGCCACGCGCAGGCAGTCCATCGCCGTGTTGCCGGCGCCGATCACGATGACGCTCGTGCCGAGCTTGATCGGCGTGTCCAGGTACGGGAACCTGTCGCCGCCCATCAGATTGACGCGCGTGAGAAACTCGTTCGCCGAATACACCTGGCCGGCGAACTCGCCCGGAATGCCGAGGAACGCCGGCGCGCCGGCGCCCGCACCGACGAACACCGCATCGAAGCCCATCGTGCCCAGCAGTTGCGGGACCGAGAAGGTCTTGCCGATCACCTTGTTCGTCTCGAACTTCACGCCGAGCGCTTCCAGC
>JBKBSH010000574.1:0-533 GCA_046291795.1 Burkholderiaceae bacterium
CGTGTTTTCCGCGCAGACCGCCAGGGAAATGCGCGCGATGCTCGAAATGGTGGTGCAACCCGGTGGCACGGCGCAGAAAGCGCAGGTACCCGGTTATCGCGTCGCCGGCAAGACCGGCACCGCGGTCAAGCTCGAAGGCGGCAATTACGTCAATAAATACGTTGCGGCCTTCGTCGGTTTCGCGCCCGTCTCCGATCCGCGGCTGATCGTCGCGGTGATGATCGACGAACCTTCGGCCGGAAAATATTACGGCGGCGAGGTCGCCGCACCGGTATTTTCCGCCGTGATGAGCAGCGCCCTGCGCGCCCTGGGTGTGCCGCCCGATGCATCACCGCAGCCGATGACGGTGGCGAAAAACGAACAGCCGGTGCCGGAGGAAATGTGAGCACGGAGATCGAAATGCCCATCTTCATGGTCGGCGTCACCGGCACCAACGGCAAGACCTCGGTGACGCAATGGATCGCCCAGGCGCTCACCCTGCTGGGCCGTAAATGCGCGGTCGTCGGCACGCTGGGCAACGGCTTCCCAGGCGC
>JBKBSH010000575.1:0-527 GCA_046291795.1 Burkholderiaceae bacterium
ACGACCACGCAGCGCACGGGCGCGGTCGCGAACGACTCGAATGCGCGGCGCAGCTCGCGCCACATCGCCACGCCGATCGCGTTGAGCTTGCCCGGCGAGTCGAGCGTGACCGTGGCGACGTGACGGTCGGTGGCGACGTGGATCGTGCCCGGCATGGCGTCGTTTTGGAAAAGATCGCGCAACCGCGGACGATGACTGCGCAGCCCGCGGCCATCGATGCGCAAGCTCAGTCGAGTCGCGCGCCGCTCGCCTTCGTGACCTGCGCCCAGCGCTTGATCTCGCTGTTGAGGAAGCGCGCGAAGTCGGCGGGCTTCATCACCGCGATGTCGGAGCCCTGCGCGGCCCAGATATCGCGCAACTCATGGCTGTTCAGCGCCTTGACGACCTCGTCGTACATGCGATCGACGATCTCCTTCGGAGTGCCCTTGACCGCCCAGATCGCGTACCAGGTCGACACCTGATATTCGGGCAGGCCGACCTCGGCGGTCGTCGGCAGGTTCGGAAACGCGGCGACGCGCT
Organism: Burkholderiaceae bacterium; assembly: GCA_046291795.1. Lineage (GTDB taxonomy): Bacteria > Pseudomonadota > Gammaproteobacteria > Burkholderiales > Burkholderiaceae_F > DSNY01. The sequence continues at coordinate 520 of JBKBSH010000575.1, forward strand.
TCGGCGCC
>JBKBSH010000576.1:0-265 GCA_046291795.1 Burkholderiaceae bacterium
GAGCTTGCCGAAATGGCGTCTCGAAGGATGCTGGCGCCGCACTAGTCCTTCGAGACGGGTCTTCGACTGCGCTCAGCTCCTCCTCAGGACGAACGGGACAGCGGGATCCGCATCAAAACGGCAGCTTGAACCCGGGCGGCAGCGGCAGGCCGCTGGTCATCTTGCCCATTTCCTCGTTGCTCGCCTGATCGGCCTTTTCGCGCGCGTCATTGAACGCAGCGGCAAGCAGGTCTTCGAGCATCTGCTTTTCGGCGGGAACCATCAG
>JBKBSH010000576.1:275-526 GCA_046291795.1 Burkholderiaceae bacterium
GCGATCGCCTTGCTCCGGCCCTTGGCGGTCGCGGTAATCCTGACCAGGCCGCCGCCCGAAACGCCCTCGACCTCGACATTGTCGAGCTTGGCCTGCGCCTCCTGCATCTGGGCCTGCACCGTGGCAGCCGCTTCCTGCGCCGCCTTCATCATTTCTTCGATCGATTTCATGGGGCGGACTTATGGCGATTGTCGCCATCCTCGACAAGTCTTGCGTCGGGAAATGCCGCCAGAACGGCCTTTACCACGGGC
>JBKBSH010000577.1:0-526 GCA_046291795.1 Burkholderiaceae bacterium
TTCAATGAGGCCGCGGCGTCGCAACGCCGCGGATGGATTTCGGCATCATTGATGTATTCATTAATCAACCCATGCTTCAATGAGGCCGCGGCGTCGCAACGCCGCGGATCCGTAGCTGTCCTCGCCGCTCGGTCTAGGCTTGCGGTGCTTCAATGAGGCCGCGGCGTCGCAACGCCGCGGATGAACAACCGGCGCGCAGGGCAGTAGCCCGGAAAGCGGGCTTCAATGAGGCCGCGGCGTCGCAACGCCGCGGATCCGGCGTCGGTTCAGACATGGCGCGATAGTCCTTTGTTGCGCGCTTCAATGAGGCCGCGGCGTCGCAACGCCGCGGATGATTAGCGCGCTCGGCGACGAAGGCAACGCAAATCCAGCTTCAATGAGGCCGCGGCGTCGCAACGCCGCGGATGGTCTCTATTGCCCGCGCATCGCGATCCGTCTGTCCACGCTTCAATGAGGCCGCGGCGTCGCAACGCCGCGGATGCTGGGCGGAGGCCAAGCGCCGCGGCTGGCGATCCTTCAAGCTTCA
>JBKBSH010000578.1:0-524 GCA_046291795.1 Burkholderiaceae bacterium
AGCGTCGCGCCCTTGAGCACCGCGAACGCCCCGAGCCCGGCGAACGCCGCCCCGATCACGATGCCAGGCGCCAGGCCGCGCACCAGATCCCAGCGTACGGCGCCGCGCCGGTGGTGGGCCCGAACACTCGAGAGCGAGGTGAACACGATGGTGGCCATGGACGTGGCGATCGCCATCTTCACGGCCAGGTCGGCTCCCACGTTTCGGTGCGACAGCATGAAGGTGAGGAAGGGCACCATCAGCATGCCGCCGCCGATGCCGAGCAGGCCCGCCAGGAAACCGGTGAACAGGCCGAGCGCGATCAACTCCGCGATCAGCAGGGGTTCGAGCGTCATGATGAGGTCGAGGTGGACGAGGCGTGGGCGAAAGCGTGCAGCGTCTGCCCGTCGATGACTGCGGAAGCCCGGCGCGTGCCGGCCGACAGTGCGTTGAGACGGTGCGGCCTCACTTCCGTGAGAAGCCGTTGAATGAGGTGTCTGCGAATGCCACCGGACCGTCATCCTGAACCGGGGGTTCAGGTGGGC
>JBKBSH010000579.1:0-523 GCA_046291795.1 Burkholderiaceae bacterium
CGCCGGCGGCGTGCGGGCCGCACTCGCGCGGGTGCAGGCCCTGGCGCCCCAGGCGCTGTTCGTGCAGATCGAGGTCGAGACCCTGGCACAGTTGCGCGATGCGCTGGATAGCGGTGCGCGCGTCATCCTGCTCGACAACATGGATTTGCCGACCCTGCGCGAGGCGGTCGCCCTGAATGACGCCCACCCGGGCGGCGGCGCCGTGCTGGAAATCTCCGGCGGTGTCAATCTGCAGACCGTGCGCGCGCTGGCCGAAACCGGCGTGGACCGCATCTCGGTCGGGGCGCTGACCAAGGATGTTCAGGCCATCGACCTGTCTATGCGGCTGCAACCCCTTTGAGTGTCCCGACCATGGCATCTCTCATCGAAATCGACGTCGAGCAGCCGGCCTGCACCACCCGCCACGCCTGGGCGCGGGTGCCCGAGGAGCCCTCGCCCGCCGAGCGCGACGCCCTCAAAGCCCGCATCCGGGCGCTGTTGCGCGAGCGCGGCGCGGTCATGGTCTCGCACTACTACGTGCACC
>JBKBSH010000580.1:0-522 GCA_046291795.1 Burkholderiaceae bacterium
GCCCACGCGGGCCCGGATGCTCGCGACGGACTGCTCGAGCACGTCGGCCATGCGCCAATCGCCCCGGCAGCGGCAGACCTCGTAGAGGAAGTTCTGGAGGATCGTGCTCCCCTTGGCCGTGTGCGTGACCTCGGGGTGGAACTGCACGCCGTAGAGCCGGCGGCCGCCCGCGACAAGCCGCATCGCCGCGAGCGGGCACGTGGGCGTCTCGGCCAGCACGGAGAGCCCGATCTGCTCATGGTGCTGCGTGGGCGTGGGGGGCTGCACCTGGTCGCCGTGGGACATCCACACGGTGGTGGACTCGGGAAGGGCCGCGAGCAGGTCGGTGCGGTCGCGAACGGCCACCTCGGCCCGCCCGAACTCGCGGTGGCCCGCGCGGCTGACGGTCATCCCGATCGCCCGGCACGCCCACTGCATCCCATAGCAGATCCCCAGCACCGGGACGCCCAAGTCGAGGATCGCCGGGTCGGCCTGAGGCGAGCCATCTTCGTACACGCTGGCCGGGCCGCCTGAGAGGATGAT
>JBKBSH010000581.1:0-521 GCA_046291795.1 Burkholderiaceae bacterium
CGGCCGACGCCACGCCCCGGCTGATCTACGTCACCCCTTCGCACCAGTACCCGACGGGCGCGGTGATGTCGCTGGTGCGCCGGCGTGCGCTGCTGGCGCAGGCCGCGCGCGCCGATGCCTGGGTGCTGGAAGACGACTACGACAGCGAGTTTCGCTTCGACGGCGCCCCGATCGCGTCGCTCGCCGGACTGGACGACGACGGCCGGGTCTGCTACCTGGGCACGTTTTCCAAGGTGCTGTACCCGGGACTGAAGCTGGGCTATCTGGTGGCCCCGCGCGGCCTGGTGGAGGCGTTTCGCCAGGCGCACTACGACCTGCACCGCCCCGGCCAACTGCCCCTGCAGGCGGCACTGGCGGAGTTCATCGAAATGGGCCACTTCGCCGCCGCGCTGCGGCGCACCCGCCAGACCTACGCCGGCCGGCGCGCGCAGTTGCTGCACGCACTGGCCCCGCTGCTGGACGCCGAGGGCGTGCACATCACCGGGGCGGCCCAAGGGCTGCACCTGTGCCTGCGGCTGCCG
>JBKBSH010000582.1:0-520 GCA_046291795.1 Burkholderiaceae bacterium
CATGACCAGCCGCACCGTGGCCGCGCTCATCGGCTCGCCGCTGCCCACCGAGTGCGAGAGGATGAGGTTGCGTTGCAGCGCTTCCAATTGATCGTCGGGAATGCGCGTCTTGGCCAGCTTGCCGAAGCCGGTGTTGATGCCGTAGGCCGCATCGCCCCGGTCCACGATGGATTGGATGGCCGCGCTCGATGCGCGCATGGCCTCGTAAGCCTCGGCAGGCAGTGACGCTTGCACCGGGCTCAGCCAGACGGTGCGCAGGTCGGCCAGGGTCATCTGGCCAGGTTGAATCAGCAAGGAATGGATCATGGTCGTCATCATGCACGCAGCATGGGCAAGTGCAAGCCCTGTTTCTTGGCGGTTTCGATGGCCAGTTCGTAACCCGCGTCCGCATGGCGCATCACGCCCGAGCCGCAGTCGTTGACCAGCACGCGCGCCAGGCGCTCGGCGGCGGCGTCGGTGCCGTCGGCCACGATGACCATGCCCGAATGCTGCGAGTAACCCATGCCCACGCCGCCGCCGT
>JBKBSH010000583.1:0-520 GCA_046291795.1 Burkholderiaceae bacterium
GACGTGAAGCTCTATCCGGAGTCGATGGTCGATTGGTCGCGCAGCGGGCTGGCGATGGACAACGTGCCTTCGCGTCTTAAATGGCTGTGGCTGGAACTGAAGCTCGCGATGGGCATCGATTAGCGGCCGCGGGCGTCCCGCCTGCGCCCGCAGCGACGACGGTGCGCCGTTCGCTGCGGCTGGTCGCGCTGTACCTGCTGGCCGCCGTCGCGGCACTCGCGGTGACGCTCGCCGCGGGGTTGCGTGCAGGGCTGCTGTTCGCAATCGGCATCGGGTTCGGCGCGGCGCTGGCGGCCGTGTCGTTCGGCTTCACGACCGGCTGGCGCGTCTGGATCCGCGAGCGCGATCCGACCGGCTTTCTCGCGCAATTGCTGTTGATCGGTCTGGCGATGGCGGCGACGATCCCGCTGCGGGCGACGCATCCGGACCTGGCCGGCGCGGCCGCGCCGCTGTCGTTGAGCCTCGTGCTCGGCGCGTTCGTCTTCGGCGCGGCGATGCAGGTCGCCGACGGCTGCGGCTC